>JAYGDG010000477.1:0-28125 GCA_046583015.1 Pirellulaceae bacterium
CGACACCCTTAGCCGACTGAAACTTGACACGTAAATCGGCCAGCCGCCGTATCATATTTTTCCATTCGGTCAGCTTTTCTGCATATGCCAAAGCTGCCGGTTTACTTTTTTTCCCCGCGTCTTTGGTTACTTCCTGGGCCGTCATGGAAAATCCACTGACCACCAGGCCAACCGTTACAACCAGGGCACCAAGGACTGTTTTCTTTGCTCGTTTCTTCAAAAACACCATCTCGCATCCTTCTCCTAATAACTGGTCCAATCTCATCAGCTGGTCGTCATTCCCAGTAGTCTATAGCTTAACGACCGCTACGGCTCGACGAAACCTCTTATCCCTAGAAGCCTCGCCGCAGTATAAGATAGACACTCTAAAAAGCATAATAACGCAGAACAGGTCGCGGCCCGTTTCACCGGCAGGCTGGCAGACAGGCCTTTGATTTCCAAGTGTCTCCGACCCACACCCTAGGACCAACGACCGGCAAAACAGCTATGGCCCGTAAACCAAGAACTGCTTCGTCCCCACGCACTCGTGCCGGAGACTCCTCGATCAGTACGATCAGAATCATTGGCGGTCGACTGCGCGGTCAGAGGATCCAACACAGCGGTGATACGCGAACACGACCTATGAAGGACCGGGTGCGTGAAGCCGCCTTTAACCTGGTCGGACCGGCGATAAAAAATCGCCTCGTAATCGACCTGTTTGCCGGAACCGGAGCGATCGGCCTGGAGGCACTGAGCCGGGGTGCGGAACAGGCTATCCTGCTAGAACAACATTTTCCAACCGTTCGACTGATCGAAGAAAACGTATCCTCGTTAAAACTAGACGGACAAGTCGAAGTCATCGGAACCGACACGTTCTATTGGGTCGAGCATCGCATGTCGGACCATCAATCACTCACAAAAAACAAGCCCTGGGTTATTTTCTGTTCGCCACCCTATATCTTTTACACGGAACGCTGGGCTGACATGGAACAACTAATTCACACTATCTGCCGACTGGCGCCTCCGCAAAGCCTGCTGGTGCTGGAAACAGACGAGCATCTTGATCTGGCCATCTTGCCCTGGTCAGATCAATGGGACATACGCAAGTATCCGCCCGCCGTACTGGGCATCCTTACCGTCCCAGAGAAACTCGGGCAAAGCGACCCTTGAACCTCTTAAATTGACTCCCCTGGAATATCACAGCCACCTTTTTTCTTGAAGAGAATTTGATGGATATTCATAACGTCCAAGAAGTACCCGCCTTCACCACGAAAGATGGTTCCGTGATTCGAGAACTACTGGCCCATCGCAATTCAGTAGTTCGACACCAAAGCCTGGCCGAAGCACGCGTACCCCCGGGAGTCTCAACCACTTCACACTACCACCCCAAAACAGAAGAGATCTATTACATCCTTACTGGCACCGCGAACATGACCATCGGGAAAGAGACACGTCCAGTTGGTCGTGGTGACGCCATCGCAATTCCGCCCGGACAAGTCCATGCCATCACCAACACGGGAACTGAAATGTTGACGTTCCTCTGTTGCTGTGCTCCTGGTTATGAACACGAGGACACGCTCCTGGTCGAGCCCTAAATCGCTTCTCCTGCCCCGCGCGACGTCGCCGACTCCAGTCTTCTCCAGCAGCCGCCGGGTCAATCTTATCGACGGTCGGAAGGCTCTCGGACCCTGCCTAATCAAAACAACCGCTACAGGTTGCGATGGGAGCAAGATCCTGCCAAGAAATTTGCCTCTTGCAGGTAGGATACAAGCCAATACGGTTCGACTTAAGTGCCTTGATATTCCGATCTTAATGACGGGTATTAAGGGATCACCCGATGACACTGAGTCCATCATCACCGTCGGCAGGGAGCGCCATACGATGAATCCTCATCAAGAAAAATCACTCTGGCCCCAGTTTCTTTTACTGGTTGCACTTTTTGTACTCTGTTTACTTGCCCCCAGTGCCTGGCAAACAGCTCGCAAGGCTGTACCCAATTCACCTTCTTCGCAACCGGATAATTCAGCCACTAGGAATACCGACAGTTCAACCGGTTCCCTTTCTGCAGCCGGGAGTTGGCAGACTCCATCGTCAGCCGTCAATACCCGCCCCCTCGTGCTGACGACATCAATCGAACCACTTCCCCTGGTTACCACCAACGTGGGTCCTGTCGCGACTTCACTGTCAGCCACTCGGTTAGTTAAGAACCAGTCGGTTGCCTCCTCATCAACGAGACGGCAACGCGTCGCTGAACCACAACCGGTGGTACGCTTCGCCACGGTCCTTTCTCCAGTCACCGCTGACCAGGAAGAGACCAGCTCATGGGACGCAAACAGGGTGGTGGACCGTCAGAACGGTCCTCTCGTAACGCAACCGAAAAAAGAACACGCCGTTGCCTTGCGAATGATCAGCTACCGCGTGCAGACGGCAACCGGCATTTGGCCTCAGCCGGTTTCCCTGCTGGAAGAACTAGCGGGTATCGCAGTCTACCCACCGGCGAAATCCTGGGCACAGAAAGTCCAGCAACAGCTTGGTCAGCTGCAAGCTTACCAAAGCCTTACAGATCCCAGTACCAGACAAACCTTGCAACAACTCAGCGCACTCGTCAAGTCCGGCAATAAAAAAGCAGAAGCGACCAAGGATCTCGATTTTCAATCGAGCTGGTTGCGAACCAATTATTCACTAGAACGTCGGCTAACGATTTGGAATGCCATTTACCAGCATGCCACAGCAGCCCCGGAACCAACCCACGCAGCTGCTGAAGATACAACCATGCTAGTCAACCAACTGCTAACCATTGGCAAGGAACTGGAAAGCCTGTCGGATGGCAAGTCCTGGAAAAACTACTTGCTGATCGATCAGCTAATGGCAGCCACCGATCCTGTCAATTCAAGCACCTTGAGCCAGTTAGCTTGCCGAGCACTGAACCGTATCGAATCTCCCATTTTGACGGCAGAACAACGACACTTTTTGACAACCGGATCACTCCCGACGATCCAGGCACCGCTTCGAAGCCTGATCTTGGCCAATTTAGAACCAGCACAGTTACTGGCTCAACTGGAACGATATGAAAGCGAAACAACGTCTCAACAGGCAAGCCAGCTGGCTGCCCAGTACCAGTTGCTCAAGTGGTCCCTCAACGACCGCGAACGCCAGTTAGCGACTCAACTGGATACCCATTATCGCAATGCCAATATTCGTATTGCCATGTCTCAACAGATGATCAACCGCCTGCTGCCAAATCCCCAGGCCAGGGAGGAATCCATTGACGACATCATCCTGGGTGCTCGCGTTTCCGGCAAAAGCCTGACCTCAACCATGCTCAAGGTCTTTCTGATACCGGACAAGAAACAATGGCGAATGGGCGTGCAAGCTTCTGGAGAAGTCAGTTCAGACACGGAAACCCGGCGTCGTGCGGCCACCTTCCACAACAAGGGTTCTTCGCGTTATACGGTCAACAAAGATCTGCTCGTTGATCGCCGGGGTATTCGAGTCAGTCGGGCGGTTGCCGAAACAGATATTCAGTCAGAGTTATTGGGATTCGAAACTGCTTTTGATTCGTTGCCTGTGGTGGGAGCAATGATGCGATCGTTTGTCCGGAACCAATACAATTCTCAAGCGGGCCAGGCTCGCACTATTTACGAAAACCGTGTTTCGCGTCGAGCTCGAAATCGATTCGATGAAGAAATCACGAAACAGCTGGTCAACCTGGAAGACCGTTTTCAGTCCCGCTACCTGAGTCCACTGAAACAGTTGAACCTCTCTCCCATGGCAATCGATTTACAAACCACGACAAGTTCACGTTTGATCCTTCGGTATCGCCTGGCTGGCAACAAACAACTGGCCGCTCATACACCGCGACCGCGAGCTCCAGGGGACAGTTTGTTGAGTATCCAGATCCACGAATCCGCCATCAATAATACCCTGCAAAACTTGAAGCTTGATGGAAAACGAACCGATTTGAGATCACTTTACCGGGACATCGCAGATGCATTCGACCGACCCGACATCACGATCCCGGAAGATATTCCAGCCAATGTGACTGTCGCCATGGCAGATCACGAAGCGGTGCGAGTTCGATTTGAAAACGGTAAAGTGAACTTGCGTATCCACTTAAAAGAACTCAAAAGCGGTACCCGACACAAGTGGAGGAATTTTATCCTGACCGTGTCTTATCGACCCGCCATGGATCAACTGACTGCCAGTCTTTATCGTGACGGACATCTGCAATTTGAAGGCAAGCACCTGCGACTGGGAGACCGGATTGCCTTGCAGGGAATCTTCAACAAGGCACTACCGCGTACGCGACCAGTCAATATCTTCAACAAGAACATCTCCGAACATACCCATCTGCAAGATTTGACCGTGACCCAGTTCGTTGTTCGCAACACCTGGATTGGTGTCGCAATTGGACCGCTGGAAACAGCGGAACCACGCGTCGCCAAGCGACGTAAGAATCGAACGGAATAGTCCTGCGACCGGCAACCACGGGCTCCCGGGAGAAAACAAGGCGGGGAGATTAATCCCGAGGCTGATCTTTTGGACCATATCGTCCCAGGTACTCTTCCACCGGATACTTGCTGGCATTCTTCTGCATCTTGGCCGCCAGCGTGGTCGAGACGTCAATCTGGAGCCTGTTGGCCAGAGCCAGGGCATAACAAATAACATCGGCTAGCTCTTCACTGATGGCCTGCAAGTTCTGTGGTTGCTGAAGAACCTGATCAGCTGCTTCTCCTGAAATCCATTGGAAATGTTCCATCAGTTCCGCAGCTTCAATCGCCAGCGACATGCTCAGGTTCTTGGGTGTGTGAAAAGGCTCCCATTGACGAGCGGCCACAAATTCAGCGACCTGGGAACGCAACTCATCAACTGTCGTTGTCTGGTCAGTCATTCGTTTTCTCTCGACACCTGTTGTGATTACCAGTGAACGTCGGCAGTCACGGCTTGCACAGCCAGCAACAACTGCTCGATATCTTCCAAAAAAACATGGCCAATATTACCGATTCGAAACGTCTCAGCTCCAGTCACTTTACCTGGATAGATCACGAACCGGCGTTCCTTTAGTGCTTCATAAAACTTGATGAAGGAAAACTTCTCATCCTCCGGATAATGAAAAGCCGTGATGATCGGTGACTGCAAATTATCCTCCAAAAGCGTTCGGAAGCCAATTTGACGCATCCCTTTGACCAGTAGATTTTGATTGGACTGGTAACGTTGTGACCGGGCAGTCACACCTCCCTCTTGGTCCAATTCGTCGAGTGCCTGTTGACAGGCACGCACGATGTGCGTGGGTGATGTAAAACGCCATTTGCCACCCTTCTGCTCCATCTCGTCCCACTGTCCATGAAGGTCCAGGCTTAATGATCGCGCCCATCCGGAAGTCTCAGTAATCTTCTGGCGATCAGCAATGATAAAGCCAAAACCGGGTGTTCCCTGGATACACTTGTTCGCAGAAGCAATCAGGTAATCGGCATGCACTGATTCCATCGTCATTGGCAAACCACCAAATGATGACATGGCATCAACAATAAACGTCTTGCCCGCTGCCTTGACCCGCTCTCCCACAGCAGCCACCGGGTTAAGCATCCCGGTCGTGGTTTCGCAATGCACCATAGCCACGTGGGTAACGGTCGCATCACGCTGCAACATTTCTGCAACCGCTGCTGGATCCGTGGGCTCCGTTTCGCTTTGTTCTATGACCACGTGATCAATCTGCAAACGGGCTGCAATCTCAGCAATACGACACCCATAGGCACCGTTGACCAGGACCAGCAGTTTCCCTGCCGGCGGCAGTACGCTACCGACCGTTGCCTCCACCGCAAAAGTACCGCTGCCCTGCATCAGAACCGCCGTATAAGCTGCCTCTTCGTCGCTAGCCAGCCCAACCAGACGGCTACGGATTTCATTAACCAGTGAATTGTAATCATCGTCCCACGTGCAGTAGTCGCGCATCATCGCTTCACGGACCGTACGAGACGTCGTCAACGGACCAGGTGTCAGCAGCAGGTAAGGAATGTCATCGTCCACGATAAAACTCACTCTTGTTTTTCAGGAATCTCCCCGGATCCAGGCGATTGGTCCCTCGCCAACTGGAGAGCGGCCACTAACGGCTCGCGAAAATGCTCCCAGCCTTTCGTCTCGAGGCCAGCGATCTTGGCCTCGTCATCCCAACCTCTCAACTCAGTGGCTTCCCTGGCAAACTCCCCGGCCTCAAACTGGGCGACTTCCTCATCAGTCATGATACCTCCCTGGAGTTCCAGGCTGGTCTGGCTGGCTGCCGACAACCGTTCCCGGTACGCCGGGTTGCATGAGCACAAGTAACGCTTGGCTGCCACGTGCAATCGCACCGCTTCCGTTACTCGTAACGAGAAATGCTTTTTTAAGAATACCTCTCCCAAAAGCTGGTGGTGATCATCAATACCCGATTCTGCACAATCTTCTGGTAAATCGTGTACCAGGTGCCCCACGTCATGCAACAAGGCCGCCACGATCAACTCACAGTCAGCACCATCTCGTTCCGCGGCGGTGGCCGCCTGGAAAGCATGTTCGGTCTGCGAAACTTCCTCTCCACCGTAAGCTGTATCACCTTTTTGGTGAAACAACTCGATGATTTGACTGGCCATCTCAATCGCATTGTCACACTGATCAGAAGCCATAACAGGACCCTCACAAGAATTACCGGAACCGTCTGAGTTGGTAATCGACAGTATGGCGGGCTCGCAACACTGGTCAAGATGGCGAAGCCCGCCGGGGGCCCGGAAATTCTCCCTCCATCAAACCTCGATCGCCCAACATATGGATTTCCTAATTAATCTGTCTGTGAACAATAGCTGAGGCCGAATCTTGTAGTTCAACAAGACCTTGCCAGTCGGCTACCAAGCTGCCGAGGCTAACGAATCGCCTGCTTACCACGCGGGTTACGATGACTGTTGCAGCGAGCTATATTAGGAACTCCACAAACGAAACCTCCGGAAAAGAGGAAACCCAGTCCTGGAAACGTCAGACCTGTTCACTGGCTGGGGCCTGTCACTATGAAAATTGCCTACTTGGATTGTCTCAGTGGTATCAGTGGCGACATGACACTGGGAGCCCTGATCGACGCGGGTATCGATCCAGCAGCCATTCAAACTGGACTCGATTCTCTCGGGCTCCCCAGTTGCCAGCTGGTCGTTGAAGAAACCACGCGCCACGGTTTTCGAGCGATCAATGTTCAGGTCAAGCACGATGAACAGCATAGTCACCGGCACTTGCACCATATCACTGAGATGATCGATAACAGTGATCTGACTGCTCCCCAAAAGGAACTGGCAACTCGTATTTTCCAGCATCTGGCAGAAGCCGAGGCCCGGGTCCACAACAGTTCCATTGAAAAAGTTCACTTTCACGAAGTCGGCGCCGTCGATTCCATCGCAGATGTCGTGGGCAGCGCCATTGGGTGGGATTTGCTGAATGTCGACAAGGTCATTTGCTCTCCGATTCCAACCGGTCATGGCTTCATCACGATTGCCCACGGGCGGGTCAGCTTGCCAGCACCCGCCACTGCAGAGTTGCTCAAGGATATACCTCTGGCAGAAAGCCATGTGCAAGCCGAACTGACAACGCCGACTGGAGCAGCCATTGCGATCACCGTCGCCGAACAATTTGGCGCTTTGCCAGCCATGAAACTACAAATCGTCGGATACGGGGCTGGTGATCGGGACCTCGACGAACAGCCAAACGTGCTGCGGTTACTCGTAGGTGAAATCGTCGAGTCCCAACAGCAGGAGACTTCCACCGAAGACCAGGTTTGGGTGCTCGAAACAAACTTGGATGATATTAGTGGCGAAGTCATCGGTCACTGTAGCGAGTTGCTCCTCGCTGCTGGAGCCCTGGATGTTTACTCCACCGCTATACAAATGAAGAAAAATCGACCTGGAACGAAACTCACGGTTCTATGTGGGGCAACAGACATCGCTTCCCTGGAACAGATCCTGTTTCGTGAAACGGCGACCCTGGGAATCCGACGCTGGCCGGCGGATCGGCATAAACTAGCCAGGTCCATCCATCACGTGCAAACGTCCTGGGGACCGGTGGCCGGTAAACTGGCCGTGCTCGAAGACGGCAGCGAGATTTTTTCTCCCGAGTTTGAAGCCTGCCGCGAGATTAGCCAGCAGCACAACATTCCCTTGCACCAGGTCTTCCAGGCTGCCACCACGGCCTTTGCCAGCAACGACGACACACCTGCCCAGCAGTAGCGGCCAGCTCCCCTCAGGAAGCGGGGGCGGCAGCCAGTCTGTCCCAAGCAGCAAGAATCTCACTGTGGCCCACCACCGGTTCCTGGCAGCTGTAGTTCTGGCAAACAAAAAGAGCAGGCGTTTCAGCAACCGGCAGCTTGCCTGCAAAAACCGCTGCCAGTACAGGCGAAGTTATCGTTTCATCAGGTGATCGACAGGCAATGACCCGATTCGGAAAGTAAGCCTGGTGCAATCGTTGCAAGACCTCGACCATTTCTTCCGCAGCGGGATCGCCGACGAGTACGATTTCTGGGACTTCGGCAAGCCAAAAGTCCAACGCGATCAACATCTGCCCGGCCGCGGCCGGCGCCTGCAATAACACGGTGGCAGCAGCCTGGAGCGTCCCTTCAGCAGCTTGCAAGTATTCATGGTTGGCCGTCAGTTTTCCCAGTCGCAGGAGTGCGGTGGCAGCCATGGAATTTCCACTGGGCACACTGCTATCATGAAAATCCTTGTGGCGGGAAATCAGGGCTTCATGATCATCAGCCGTGTAGAAAAACCCACCACCCTGCTGATCCTGAAAGTGTTTCAGCAAAACATCGGCCAATACCTGAGCACGCTGCAACCAGTCTTCCTGAAAACTTGATTCATACAACGTAACAAAACTGTTGATCAGGTTGGCATAGTCATCCAGGTAGGCAGGCAGCTTGGCCTGGCCATGTCGCCAGCAATGTAAGAGTCGGCCATCGTCAGTCAAAAGTTGCTGCCAGATAAACTCAGCAGCCTTCTCGGCTGCTTCCAAGTACCCGGGATGCTGCAGCACTGCCGCGGCACGGGCCATGGCATCAATCATCAGCCCATTCCAACTCACCAGGATCTTGTCATCCTTGTCAGGTCCCACACGCTGGTTACGACGCAACAACAACTTTTCCCGGGCCGCTGTCATTTCTTCATGCAGCTGGTCCAGGTCCCAGTCACGTGCACGGGCACATTGTTCAAGGGTCTTCGGCAGATTGAGAATGTTCTGACCTTCAAAATTCCCTGCTGGTGTCACGTCATAGACGTAGCAAAACCGCTCTGCAACTTGGGAATCGAGCACTTCGGTGACTTCAGCGAAGTTCCAGACATAGAATTTTCCTTCCTCGCCTTCACTGTCCGCATCTTCGGTGCTGTGAAAGCCCCCTTCAGCATCTGTCATGGTCGTCAAAATGTAGTCCAAGGTCTCGCCGACGACTTTCGCAAACCGTTGATTACCGGTGGCACAGTAGGCATCCAAATAGGCGTTTACCAGTAGAGCGTTGTCATAGAGCATCTTTTCGAAGTGCGGAACCAGCCAGCGGGCATCGACACTATAACGGGCAAATCCACCGGCCAACTGATCATAGATGCCCCCCTGGGCCATCCGATCCAGATTGAGGATCACCATCTCTAGTAAATGGTTGTCTCGCGACTGAAACCAGGCGCGCAAGAGAAACTGCAGATCCATGGAATGAGGAAATTTTGGTGCCCCACCAAATCCCCCATGCTGAAAGTCAAAGGCCCGCGTTAACTCCGCAACTGCCTTCGTCAGCAAGGAACGATCGAGTGACTCTGTTTGGGACGGTTCATCTGCTCGTTGCTGGAGATGTCCGGTCAACTCAGCCGCCTGCTCAATCGCCTGCTCGCGGCGGTTCTGCCAGGCATCGTCGACGGCTCGAATCACCTGGTCAAATCCTGGCATATTCATGCGGGCCGTCGGTGGCCAGTAGGTGCCTCCAAAAAATGGCTGCTGGGCTGGAGTCAAGAACACGGACATCGGCCAGCCACCTCGACCACTCATCAACTGCACCGCCTGCATATAAATCTGATCAATGTCTGGACGTTCCTCTCGATCTACCTTGATGCAAATAAAGTGGCTATTTAAGAATTCGGCAATGTCCTGGTTCTCAAAACTCTCGTGCTCCATCACGTGGCACCAGTGACAGGCAGAATAACCGACCGATAGAAAAATTGGCTTTTGTTCGCTGCCCGACTTTTCCAGCGCCTCCTCACCCCAAGGATGCCAGTCAACCGGATTGTTCTGATGCTGCAGCAGGTAGGGACTGGTTTCTTGAGAGAGTCGGTTCACCATGACCGTTCGATACCTTCCTTAGCGAAGCCAGCCTACTTGCGGTAGGTCTGCTCTTCACCTGGAAATGTCCCTGCCCGGATCTCATCGCAATAGCGAGATGCTGCTTCAGCAATCATTTCTTTCATGGCTGCATACTGTTTAACGAAGCGGGGTACGCTGTCACCGGTTAAACCCAACATGTCATTGGTAACCAGCACTTGCCCATCGCATTCGGCTCCCGCACCAATACCGATCGTTGGAATCGTCACGGCAGCTGTAATCTTGGCAGCAATCGGCGCTGGCACACATTCTAGAACCATCGCAAACGCTCCGGCCTGCTGGGCTGATTCCGCGTCGTGCAAGAGCGCCGCCTCGTCTCGCTGCACCTTGTAACCGCCCATTTGATGGACGCTCTGCGGACGCAAACCAACATGAGCCATGACGGGAATACCTGCAGCCACCAGTCCAGCAATGGTCTCCGACTGATCTGCCCCACCTTCTAACTTGACTGCCTGAGCGTTGGTCTCTTTCAAGATCCTCGCGGCACTGGCGATCGCTTCATGAACCCCCACGTGATATGTCGGAAAAGGCATGTCAACGACAACCAGGGCATGCTGGACCGCTCGTCCCACCATCTCGGCATGGTAAATGATCTCGTCGAGCGTTACGGACAACGTGTTTTCGTGCCCTTGCACGACCATCGAGAGACTGTCCCCTACCAAGATCCCGTCGACACCGACCTCATCGAGCAAACGGGCTATTGGATAGTCGTAGGCCGTCAGCATCGTGATCTTTTGGCCAGCCGTTTTGAGGGCTGCAAATTCAGGCACCGTGAGGCGTTTGGCTTGTTGTTCCATCGACGAAAATCCTCAGAAACCCGGTCGCGTGGTGACGGACAATAAATGCCCGTTTTCTCAATCATGTCAAAGAATTCAGGTTTTTTTCAGTCCTGGAGCGAGCCTGGCAGCACCCGTTGAGACTGGCATAAACATCGATTCCCGTGTACTCTTTAGTAATGCCAACACGGTTGCTGAAAATCAGCTTCACCAGCAATCGACTTGACTTGACGGAACCAAAACTACTAAATAGTGTGGCAGTTTCGTGAGCCGTCAACCAGCCCCCCTAAAGATCACACCCCCCAAACTACGTCGCGATGAGGAACTTTCCGATGAAGTCCACGTCGATCTCGAAAACGTTCGTGTCCGCCATCCTCTCGGTTTGCCTGATTGCCTTGAGCAGTGAATCAATTCTGGCCCAGGCCAATAAGCAAGTACCGAAAGAGACCTTGCGATCCACGGGAACGATCCTTCGTATCGCTCCCGGGTTTCTACAAGTGAAAACAAAAGACGGTGCGCAGTGGATTATCAAGGTCCCCGATAATCAAGAGAACATCTCCGTCATCGGCAGTGCGGAATCAAACTGGTTGCAACGTGGCATGTATGTTCGCTTCACGGGGCTGTTTGATAAACGTGGTAAGCCAACTGGTTCAATCAATCAGTTGCAAGTCTTCAGCCCTAACAAGAACACCAAGATCGGTGTCTTCCCAGATTCGGGCCTGGGTCTGGAAACTAACGCGCTCTTTAGCAGTGATGAGCCAGAGGATGCGCCGAAACCGGCCAAGCAGCCTGACCGCAGTCAGTATTCACCCTACCTGGTGGCGGGTCGGTTAACAGCGGCCAAGGGAGGCAAGTTGAGCGTGCTGGCTGGTCGGACACTAGTGCAGGCACAACTGGCCGAAAACGTGAAAATCTCAGTGACCGTATCCAATGCGGGCCTGGCCAGAATCGGCGATACCGTCGAGCTAGAAGCCTGGTACCCGGCAAATCAGAAAGCAGCTGGCAAGGCTATTGCCACGCGGCTCAAGGTCACTGCCACTAAACCGTATTCAATGACAAAGCGTGAACGTCCTGGACGCAAGCCAGCTACTAAGAAACCGGAAGCAAAACCTGAAAAGGCGGACGAAAAAAAAGAACCCGAAAACCCGCCTGAAAAAAAATAACCGGCCGGCACGGCCCTGATCAGTTCCCGGTTTACGGCGGTTGCTGATCTCTTCAGCGCCTATTATAATCTCTTACTTGGGCTTCCTTTGCTTGCCTGCTGAGCAACTTAAATGTGGCATGATGCCTCTGGTTTTCTCGCTAGAGAAGACTCTCTCGTCCTCATGGACTGGTACCGCTTGCAGGCCTGTTGCATTTCTATGAAGGCCCTTTGCTGATAAGGAGATAAAGACGTGGGAATTCGTGTCGCTATTAATGGCTTTGGTCGCATCGGCCGTTTAACTTTTCGTAATTTGATGCAGCGTCGTGATGAATTTGATGTCGTTGCTGTTAATGACCTGACCGACAACCGTACACTCGCAACTCTCCTTAAGTACGACAGCATCCATGGTCGCTATGCCGGCCAGGTGGATTACGACGATGATAACCTGGTCGTCGATGGGCACCCGGTGCGAGCCTTGGCCGAACGAAATCCCGCCGACCTGCCCTGGGGTGACCTGGAAGTGGACGTAGTCATCGAAAGTACCGGAATCTTCACCGCACGGGCGGCCGATGGCAAAGCCGGCTATGACAGCCACCTGGCTGCTGGTGCCAAACGCGTGGTACTCAGTGCGCCTGCCAAGGATGGAGCCGACCTGACGGTGGTCCTGGGAGTTAATGATGAACTGTTGACCAGCGAGATGAAATGTATTTCCAATGCCAGTTGCACGACCAACTGCCTGGCACCAGTCGCCAAGGTCCTGCACGAGAACTTTGGTATCGAGTCTGGATTGATGACCACGGTACACGCCTACACGAATGATCAACGCATGCAAGACATGCCGCATTCCGATCTCTATCGAGCACGAGCGGGCGCACAAAATATCATTCCAACTTCCACCGGGGCTGCCAAAGCAGTCGGACTGGTTATTCCTGAACTGAACGGCAAACTGACCGGTATCTCGCTGCGGGTACCCGTTGCCACCGGTAGCATCGTGGACCTGACCGTGAACCTGGGCCAGGAAGTAAATGCAGAGCAAATCAATGAGGCCATTCGAATTGCAGCCGAGGGACCCTTGAAAGGAATCCTGGCTTACTCCACGGATCCGCTCGTTTCTTCGGACATTATTGATGATCCCCATAGCTCGGTGTTCGCAGCCGACTTTACCCAGGTCTTGGGCGATACCGGCAAGTTAGCCAAGGTGATTAGCTGGTACGACAACGAGTGGGGCTACAGCTGCCGAACCACCGACCTGGTGGCCCGCTGTGGAGCACTCTAGCAGAGACTGCCAACGAGGCCACTCGAAGGAAACGGTCTATGACACAAATCACCTTTCCCGAGATCAAAGTGGCCGCGCCGGATATGGCAGCCACCCGGCAATCCTACCAGGAGTTTCACGAGGCCTACGACGCTGCTCAGAGCGTCGAAGAGGCCGTTGAGGTCCTGCAACAGTGGGATCAACTGCGACGGCGTCTTGATACCTGGCAAGCCGTGACGGAATTACGTTTTCACCAGGACACGCGCGATGAGCAGGCCAAGGAGGCACGGGATCATTGTGACCAGCTGCGTCCCAAGCTGACAGAGTTGTCTGTCAACCTCAAGCAGAAGCTGCTCCAAGATGACCAGCGGCCGGCACTCGAAGAGCACCTGGGAACTCAAGCTTTCGCACTCTGGGAAGCTGAAATAACAACCTACGACCCAGTCATCGAAGAAGACGTGGTACAGGAAGCGCGACTCGATGCCCAGTACACGGAACTGTTGGCCGGAGCCCAACTTTCCTTCCAGGGCCAGACCTCCAACCTGTCGGAAATCGTCAAGTATCGCGAACATCCCGACCGCAAGATTCGACACGCTGCTGACAAAGTACGATGGCAATGGTTTGCAGATCATAGCGAAACCTTGGACGACATTTTTGACCAGCTGGTCAAACTGCGGCATGGCATGGCCCAGAAACTGGGCTTCGATAATTTCGTTGACCTCGGTTACCGCCGCATGATGCGTGTCGACTACGACCAGCAGGATGTCGATCGATACCGACGCATGGTACTTCAAGAAGTGACCCCCTTTGGAAAGGAACTGCGCGCCTACCAGGCCCAGCAACTGGGTATTGAAAAAACCATGGCTTGGGACGAAGCGGTTTATTACTCCCAAGGCAATCCTGCGCCTGGCGATGACTATGATCATATGATCCGGCAGGCCCAATCCATGTTTGCCGACATTGGCTACGGACTCGATGAGTTTTTCCAGTTGATGGTGGACGGTCAGTTCATGGACTTAAAAAACCGCAAGGGAAAAGCTGGTGGGGGCTTTTGCACTTCCTTTGATCAGTACGGAATGCCCTATATCTTTGCCAACTTCAATGGAACACGCGGCGACGTGGAAGTGTTTACGCACGAAATGGGACACGCCTTCCAGGGATACATGAGTCGTCACCAGCCTTGGGTTGAATACCTTTGGCCCACTTACGAATCCTGTGAAATTCACTCGATGGGCTTGGAGTTCCTGACTTATCCAGCGATGGAGAAGTTCTTTGGCGAGCGGGCAGATGATTTTCGCAAGCTACACCTGGCCAGTTCACTGGTATTCCTTCCCTATGGCGTTGCCGTCGATCATTTTCAACACTTGGTCTACGAAAGTCCGACTGCTTCACCGGCAGAACGTCATGCCATGTGGCAAGGACTGGAAGCCCAGTACCAGCCCTGGCTCGATTATGGAGATCTGCCCCATGCCAGTGAGGGTGGCCGCTGGCAAGCACAACGCCATATCTACGCCAGCCCGTTTTACTACATTGACTACACGCTGGCTCAAACCTGTGCGCTGCAGTTCTGGCTGCGGGCAGCAGACGATCGTGAACAGGCGATGAAAGACTACGTTCATTTGTGCAGCCTGGGAGGCCAAGCCCCCTTTCAAGAACTCGTCAAAGCCGCCTCCCTGGTCAGCCCCTTTGAAGCGGGCTGTCTCAGCGGTGTTGTCTCCGCCGCCAGAAAATCACTGGACATCTAGTTGCAGGCGCAAACGCAACTGGCTAATCCGCCGCGTCTGGATTGGTCTCGTCATGCTCCACATGCTGCACCACCTCGGCGTCAACCGTGGGACCCGTAACTTCAACATCCACGATCTGCGACGAATCCAGGTCCGATTGAGAAAACACGCTGGATTTGAATGGACCACCAGCGACCTGTTGCCATGAAAAACGAGAATTCACCCAACGCAACACGAGGCGTCGATAACAACTGCGACTCAAGGGAACCAGCAGCGAAAAACCTGCCAAGTCCGTTAGGATTCCGGGAGTCAACAGGAGAGCACCCGCCAGGAAGATCATCATGCCGTCCAGCAGCGCATCGGTTGGCACCTTCCCTGCTGATAACTCGCTCTGGATACGATGATAAGTACGCAGTCCCTGGGACCGCGCCAGCCAGTAACCCACTAACCCGGTTAAGACAACCAGCAGCATGGCCCAGCCAGCTGAAGTGAGCTCGGCAAATTCTAGCAGCAAGAACAGTTCTGCCAGTGGTAAGACGACAAACAGAAAGATCAGTCGTGCGGCCACGTGTTAGTGCTTCTCCAGCTGACTTCTTGGTCGCGCGTCACTCCGACTTTTTCGATTTGCGAATCGGATTGTCTGGAACTTTAGGAGTGGCTGGCTTCGTAGTGACCGGCTCTTTCTCTTTGGCAGGCGGCTCACTCTTGACAGCCGTGGGCTTTTCGGCCGGTTCCGGTTCAGTCCCTGCTTCGGTAGTGACCAGCTCTTTTTTCTCTTCCGCAGGCGTGGCAGATCCTGTTGAATCTGCCTCTTTCTTCTCCACCCCGGGTTTCTCCTCCGCTGCATCGGAGTCTGGCTTTTCACCACTTTGCTCGTCTGGAGAATCCTCTGCTACTGTCTCCTCCGCTTGCTTCTCTTGCTTCAGCTGGATGGCACGTTCAGCAAACTGTTGCGCCAGTTTTTCGTTTTCGAGATGGCGATACATGGCAACCAGGTTTCCGTAAGGAACCGCCAGGACTTGTGGCTGGTAGTCCTCTTTCTCAACTGCTTTTTCAATCATCTCAGTACCCTCTTGGGTCAACTGAAGTCCGCGTTGATGATCACCACTTTGCCAAAAAGACAATCCCATACTGACTAGTCGTTCGCCGTGCAAACCGTGGTTCATGATTTGGTCTTTGACAGCCGGTTGTTCGTATTCTTTCAAGGCACGTTCGTACCAGTTTACTGCTTCCCAATGATCAGTCTTGTAGACAGCATGCAAAGACCCCACCAGGAAACAAGTGTCGCCGATAAGAATCTCTTCACGAACTACAACGTCTCGACTCGCAATCACCGTCGTCAGCAAATGATGGGCATCGGTTGCATGCCTCAGAGCGTCTTGTGATTTGCCCTGTTTCTGAGCAACCCGTCCGGCACAATACAATGCCGAACCGGTTATCCAGCGTACGCGCTGCTTAAAGAGCGCATCCACATCACGCTTCATCAATTCGTTGTAATTTTTCGTCAGAGACTCGGCAACTTTCGTGCCATCCAATTCTCCACCAATACCCATGTAGGCGGACAAGATCTGTTCTTGCACACAAATTATCAGTGCCTCGTCCTTTATCGAAGACTTCGACAGGTTGTCGAGCAACGTTTGACTGTTCTTCAACCATTTCGGCACTACGGTCGTTTTGTTTTGCCAGTCTCCCCAGGCGATGTCGTTGGCAATTGCCAGGTGGGCATCTAACAGAATACGCTTGGCTCGACGACTCATGTCTGGATCGTCTGCGGCCACCAGCGATCTGGCTTGCTTGATTCCATCAAGATGATATTGAATCGCCTTTTGGTAATCACGTTGACCTTGTCGACCGTATAAGTCACCCCGTAAGCAAGTCGCTTGTGCGCGGATTAAGCGGTTCACCGGGTCAGCTGCCAGGATCTGTTGAATAGTCTCTTCAGCGGCTTCCCATTGACCGGCCTGGTGCTGAATTTCAGCTTTCAGCAATTGCTGCACATGGGAGAGATACGTGATCGTCGTAAATCGGGCATCCCAGCGTTGGTGCAATTCAGGGTTCTGGGATTTCTCCCAGAATTCGTCCAGCGACCCTGGTTGTAATTGCATCGCGGTCTCGACCGCTCTGAGGGCATGTTTAAATTGGCCCATTTGCATGAGAAGACGCGCTTCCATCACATGCGCTTCTGCGCTCTTGGGGTCCAACCGCTGGACTTTCGTTAAATCGTCCAGCGAGTTCTGGTAATGACTGTGCTGATTCAACTGGGCACGCTGCAAAAATGCCGCTGCGGAAATTGGCTCCAGGATGAGCTGCTTCACTTCCACGGGATCCGAATCGGGTACGTAAACCAAGGTCGCTCCCCGCTCCGGGTAAACACGACCAGTCGCCACGCCCTCGGAATCACGGATAACCAGCGGCTCGAACTTTGCAATACCCAGTTCTTTGGCCATGTCTTGGGGCGCATAGGATTCGTTAAAGAAAACCTGGATCGAACGAACAATCTTGTCCGAAATGGCTACCTTAACCTGCTGAAAAGGTCCTAACTGAAACGTCTGAGTTTCGACACCATTCTCCTGGCTTTCCTCTTGAGCGGCACCAAACCTGTCTTTCAAATCGGTGACCGAACTGCGACCCGGTGTGAGGCCTTGAAACTGGAGAGGCTGCGATGCATCCGTTTCCTTCACCTGCGAATTCGCGCTACCATTCGCTGCGTCAGCACTCACGTCTGCAGCAGGCTCAGCATCCTCGGCCGTCTCAGCCGCATCATCCTTCTCAGTCGCGGAGAATATCCGCGGCACGGCAATCGGAGGTAATGCAAAAGAAAAAGTCCTGCGAGCAACTCGTGGCTCCTCAGACTTCGGTGGCGAACCAGTCACCTGGCTCGTTGCCTGCTTTCTTGCCGGCTGGTTTGGTCGACGTTTGCTACTAACAGATTGACCCCCTTGACCAGTGGTCGTCTTTTGACTATCGGTGATGATCAGAGACTTGAACTTGTTTTGAATCTCTTCGGTACTGGGAATACTTAAATCGATTTCAATCCCAAATCTCGACCGACGCGGTGGTGCAACGGTCGGTTCTTTCTCCTCCGAGGTACCGGCAGGACGAACCACGGGCTGTTGCTCCACCGGTTGAACCGCAGTACCAATCGGCGCTGCCGGCTTCGACTCCACGATCGGTTTCTCAACGACTGGTTTTTCGGCGACCGGCGGCGGATCTGCTGCAGGTTGAGCCGTCTTATCCGGTTCACTGGGAGCCTCGGTCACCTTCGGCTCAGCATTAACTGGCTTGGTTTCGGCGGGCTTGGTTTCGGCGGGCTTGGTTTCGGCGGGCTGCTTTTTCGCCTCCTGCCCACCAATAGGCTCACTACTAATGGGTTCAGAAGGAACAATATCAAACACCGCAATCGTTGCGCGGGCACCGGGCACTGACACTGTCTGGATCTGCACATCGGAACTTACCGCCGCAGGTGAGGGGGGCTGAGGGGGTGTCTTTGCTTTCTCAGCCGACTTACTCGCCGTAGCCGGCGGAGGCGTACGTTTGACCCGCTTGACCGGTCTCTTCTTCGGCAATGTTCCTTGCTGCCAACCAGAAACCTCCGGTAACCAACTAATAGAAACAAGAACTAAACCGAAAACCAAGCTCCCAATCAGAAGACTCACCATGGGTTTCCGATGCATTGCGTTTTCCTTCCGTGATAAAACCACATCGTTTACGTGGAATAAGACCTGCTGCAAGTCAGCGCAGCACCTTCGATATTCCGGGCGGCGTAGTATAGCGAAGCGGTACCTTGCGTCCAGATGAATGTCCGAAGTGCTAGCGGAAAAACCGCTGCCACGTTGCTACGGACTCCCGGTAGTCAAGCCATCGTCATTTGAGCATGAAGAGATTAGTCGCTTTGCAAATTGTCGACTGGCGTGCTAGCTACTCGCGGCGGGCCCACGCCTAAGAAGCTGAGCAGCACAAAAGTTCCCAGACCAACGGCTAGTCCTACATAAATCTCGTGTAGTTCGGTATAGCCGAGCCGTTTCGCAGTAAACCAACCAATGACCGTGACCGCTCCAACCCCACAACTAACCAGGCTAGCAACTGCCGTGGCCCGTTTCCAGAACATCCCCACCACCAACGCAGGCAGGAAACAAGCTCCGTAGAGGGAACCGGAGAGAGACGTTAAGGTCACGATATCTTTCTGGAGTGGACTAATGGAAATCAGCATCGTGACGGCTGAAATCAGCACGACCCAAATTCGAGTCCGTCGCACAGCACCCTGAAGTCTCGCTTCGTTATCCTGGGAACGGGCCGCTGACAACAGGTCATGGTCCACGGCCGAGGCAGCGACCAGTAAGACAGAATCTATCGAGGACATGGCTGCAGAAATGAGGACTAGTAAAAACATGGTGCTGACCAGTGGACCGAAGATCTTTGTTGTTCCCAGCAGGTAGGGGACAACCAGGTCTGTTTCTCCAGGACCAATCGCTTCCACGGGAACAACCGCTCGTGCCAGCGTGCCAACGGGGAGCAACGAAATATAGGTGATCGTAATCAGCAACGGTGCAACCCATGCCGCGGTTCTCATCGCCTGTTTATTCTTGAGCCCGTAAAACCGGGAAAGTTGCCGAGGCTCGACCACGTATTTGATCCCCACGGCCAGCGCATACCCCAACACCGCGAGCAGCGGCAGGTTGCCTTGCCAGGAAACGAGGGCTGAATCCTGTTGCTGCACTTGCTCCAGCATTTTCCCCAGGCCACCTCCCTTGTTCAGCAGCGCGATGAACATACCCACCGCCCCAATAACCATCAGTGAGCCTTGCAGGGCATCGGTTAAAACAACCGATTGAAAGCCACCGGCCAGCGTGTAGCCAGTAACCACCAGGAAGACCAGCAGCACGCAAAGCTGGTAATCCAAGTCTAGAAAAATGGCCAGCGCCAGGGCAGACCCCTGGTAGATAGCAACCAGGTAAATAATGGAGGCGACCAGGATAATCAGTGCTGCCGAGCGACGCAGCGATGTCGACTGGTAATGATGCCCCAAGAAATCGGCAACTGTCAGTGAATCATATTGCCTGGTTAGCGGCACAAATCGCGGTGCCACCACGAACCACGAGAACCCACATAACCCCACGTAAACGAAAATCCCCAAGCACCAGATTAAGCCCACATCCCAGCTTTTTCCGGCGGCCCCGATGAATGTATTGGTACTCATGAAGGTGGCATAAAAGGAGAGTGCCACCACCCAGCCACCCAGTTGCCGGCCGGCCACCAGGTAATCGCTCAGCGACTTCACTTGCTGCTGGCCCTTCCAGGCATGATGTGCCAGGACTAGCAAGTAGAGGCTCAGAAAGAGCATCGCCATCCAGTGTTCAGTCAGCCAGTCCATGCAACAAAAAAACCCCGTGCAAAACTGTCGGTGCTAATCTACAGACGAAAACAACTCTTTGATCGCCGGTTTTTCAACCTTGCCCATCACATTACGAGGCAACGCTTCCACGGCCAACATGATGCTGGGCACCTTGTAGACCGCCAGCCGCTCCTTGCTCCAGGTTCTCAGTGTCTTGAGCGTTAAGGGCTGATCGTCTTGCAGGACCAGGCAAGCTGCCACACGTTCACCCCACTGCTGGTCTGGCAAACCAACAACCGCAACCTCCAAGATCTGCTCGTGCTCCCTAAGAACCTCCTCGATTTCCAGGGCAGAGACTTTATAGCCACCAGTCTTGATAATATCAACGCTGTTACGACCGAGGATTCGGTAACTACCATCTTCCACAACGGCCACATCGCCCGTTTTGAACCACCCTTGCGTAAAAGCTTCTTCGGTAGCCATTGGCTTGCGCCAGTATTCGTGAAACACTCCCGGTCCACGGACTTGAATCTCTCCAGGCACGTCATCGGCCAAGGCTTGGCCAGACTCGTCGACTCGCCGCACTTCCATGTTGGACAGGGGTTGCCCCACGTGGCCAGCAACACGTGTCCCGAGCAGTGGATTTGAGAGGGCCATGCCAATCTCGGTCATACCATAACGTTCTAGCAAAACGTGACCGGTAATTTCTTTCCAGGCTGCCAGCGTGGTAACCGGTAAGGCTGCCGACCCGGATACCATCAGTCGCATCCCAGCACAACCGCTCGATAGCTGCTGCTGCTGGTCAGCCTCCAGGCTCTGCCATCTTGCAATCAACTTGTTGTAGATGGTCGGCACGGCCATAAACAGGGACAGTTCACCACTGCCCAGTCGCTGCCAAACGGTTTGCTCTTCAAAGCGTGGAAGAAACTCACAGGTAGCTCCAGCCCACAAAGCGCATGTCAAAATGTTGATGATGCCGTGAATATGGTGCAACGGGAGCACATGCAATATCTGGTCCCCTGCAGTCCAACCCCAGGCTTCAATCAACGCTTCAGTTTGCGCCTGGATGTTCGCGTGTGTCGTCACAACACCCTTGGGGCGACTTGTTGTGCCACTGGTGTAGAGCATCATTGCCTGTCGCTGATGAGAGACTACTGGCAAACGGCTCGTCGATTCCGCCAGCAAACAATCCGTCAGTAGCAACGGCAAAGAGTATTTCTCAGCCACCGGCGCCAGCTTCTCGGCCCAGGCGGGTTCAGCGATGAGTGTCGAAATACCTGCGTCTTCGACAACATAAGCCAACTCGGGGAGCGGATGCTGAAGGCCTAGCGGGACGGCAATACCGCCAGCTCTCCAAATCCCCCACTGGCAAGCTGCATAGGAGAATCCGGGGGGAACCAGGAATCCAACGCGGGCCGTCTCTAAATCGTTGTTGTCAGCAAGCAGCCCACTGGCAACTTGAGCTGACGCCGCCAACAATTCCTGGTACGTGTAAGATTTGCCCTCCGCCAGCAGAGCGATCGACTGCTGGTGTTGTTCCGCACGGCGGATTAGTTCAAGCGACGACATCTAACCTCCGCGCAGGTCTTGAAGCAGCACCGTGGGCGAATCATTCGCCTGCAGAAACCGGTGCAACTGGTGAATCGCTTGCTGAACTTGACCATTCTCCAGTAACTCTAGAACCTCCCCGATTAATTGGATCTGCACTTCGGTAAACGGTACCGCTTCATCCAATCCAGGTGCAACGGGGACCAACCGACGTAACATCTCGTCGATCAAACAACTCAATCCGTCACCGGTCACTGCCGAGGTCAATATACCAGGCGGTCTCCCACTGGAATCTCCCGGCACCACTGACTCCCCGTCTCCGGCACTCTCCAATAAATCACTTTTGTTGTAAACAACCAGTGGTTCAGAAAAGGACTCCACCAGCTGCTGTGAAGCAGGGGACCAGTCCTGTTGACCATCAAGTACCAGCACCACGAGGTCGACCTGTCGCTGGTGTTGCCACACTTTGTCAATGCCCTCCTGTTCAATCCCTTCAGCATCTTCCCGAACACCCGCGGTATCGATCAGTTCTATGGGCCAACCATCCCAGGCGGTGCAGGTGGTCAGCAAATCTCGCGTTGTTCCGGGCTGATCGTCGACAATACTGCGGCGAAACCCTAACAGCATATTGACCAGACTGCTCTTGCCCACGTTTGGAGGTCCCACCAGGACCACTTCCCAGGGGCACGTTACATGCAACCCCACCGATGCCCACTTTTGCATCCGCTGCAATAGCTCCCGGGCCAGTTCCAACTGGCCAGCCTGCATGGCAGCCAGTATCTCGGCCAGTCGCTGTCTCAACGCGCCGTGGTATTGAGTTAACATCAAGAGCGCACCGCGGCGCGTGCGCGCCTTGCTCATTGCCTGCCAGGCTTCGATGGCCAATCGGTCCTGATGCTCATATGCCATCAGCTCCTGACTCTGGCCTGCAATGCAGCCAGAGCTGGCCAGCGAATTCTCAATGGTTTCGACAGCCGCATCACCTCCATGACAATGCACGTCAACGCGATTCTCATGGTAGCGGCAGACCACCAGTTCTTCCGTGGTACCGCGAGTGGATATCCAACGTCCAAACACAACCTGGCCCACGGGTATCGCGCCAAACGATTTGCCCGATGCCGGTCGGAAATACTGACAAACCTGATCACTCGCTTCTGGGCCAAAAACAGCAACGGTGGCAACCGCCGATCGTCCGGCCGCCGTCAAACGGGCAAACCGTGTCGGTATCAAGTCAGGTTGCGGACTGCACTCAACCATTTTCCAGCAAACGCTCCTGCCTGATCACATGGGCTCCACTCAAGGCAACACCGGTCAAAACCAGGTCACTCTCTTCACGAAAATGCTCCTCGACCAGCGATGCGCTCCAGATTGATCCTGCACCAGTGAAAAATTTCTCGGGGGGCTCCGTTAAGGACTGGCTCATCTGGGCCACCAGTTCGCGGAGGGCACCCAGTGTACCCCAATAGACTCCACTGGAAATTGCCCCTTCCGTTGATTTTCCCACCACTTCTGCAGGAGGCTGAGTCCAGCTAATCTCGGGCAATTGATCTGTTTCTTCAGCCAGCACTTGGGTGGCTAATCGCCAGCCCGGCATGATTGCTCCGCCCTGGAAAACACCCGCTGCAGAAACCAGGTCACACGTTACCGCCGAACCACAATCGACCACGATCGCTGGACAATCCGGTGATCGCAACTGGTTCACTGCGACTGCCGCCACCAGTCGATCCATCCCCACCTGTTCGGGAGTATCAACTTCGATGGAAAGAGGAAGATCCTGAAAACAGAGTACGTGGACTTTCTCCCCGGATCGCTGTCCAGCCAACCATTGCAGCAAGGACTCCTGGCCGGGTCGATGAACACTGGCAACAAACCACCGTAAATCTCCCCGGGCCGCCCAGCGGTCTACCGTTGATTGCCATTGCGCAGCTGGAAAATCCTGGTGAGACAAGCGGACTTGAACTGCCCCAGCCGGCACGGCCGGCGACGGTTCGCCCGCTTCATTCAAGGCAAACAAGGCCGCCGATATATGGCTGTTGCCAATATCAACAGCGACTAGCAGTTGAGGTAATTGTGAGGTCATACTCGGTTTCGTGAAAAGCTACCTCGGCCCTGGAGACGCCGTTATCAAGTGCTCAGTCACAGAGACCTCCACTACAAGTACTGGAGAATGCGACCGGTCAAGTGATTTAATCCGTCTCCGGTTACCGCCGAGATTAACAATACATTTCCCTCTATGCTCTCCGCCAGCTGCTCATGGATGTCTGCCGCCGTGGGTAACTCAGACTTTGTAACCGCTACGATTTCCGGACGTTCGGCAAGCGCCGGATTATACTTGACCAACTCCCGACGAATTGTCTGATAGTTCTCAATCGGATCGGTACCATCGAGCGGGTCGGGTTCTACTAAATGGACAAGGATACCCGCTCGCTCAATGTGCCGCAAAAACTCATGGCCTAATCCCACACCTTGATGAGCACCTGCAATCAAACCTGGGATGTCGGCCATCACGAAAGTACGATTTAAGTCGACTTGAACCAGGCCCAAGTTCGGATACTTCGTTGTAAACGGATAATCAGCCACTTCGGGTCGAGCACGCGACAAACGACTCAGCAAAGTGCTTTTACCTGCATTGGGTTTTCCAATCAAAGCGACGTCGGCAATCACTTTTAGTTCCAGCACCAGGTCTCGTTGTTCTCCTTCTTCACCGGGAGTGAAAACTCGCGGCGCCTGCTTCGTCGAAGATTTAAACCGCCAATTCCCTTTACCCGCTTTGCCGCCTCGAGCTGCTACCATTTGGTCTCCGCTGTCAACCATGTCCTTGATGACAAATTGTTCCTTGGCATCCAAGACCAGTGTTCCCGGTGGCACCCGCAAGACGAGGTCTTTTCCTGACCGCCCCCGTTTCTTAGCACCACTGACTGGCTTTCCCCTAGGCGCTTTCCATTGCTGCCGACTGATCACTCCCGCCAGGCTGTCAACGCCTGCCTCGGCAACGATCAAGACGCTGCCACCATGACCTCCATCGCCACCATCCGGTCCTCCCCGTGGCACGTAGGGCTCGCGGCGGAAACTAACGCAACCGTCTCCACCACGCCCTCCTTCAACATAAATCGCAACTCGATCAACAAACATGGTCCTGTTCCTGCTGCGTCATCAGTCAAAGCGGGCTGCACAAAAAAGGGACGTCCTCTTGATGAAGAGAAAGTCCCTGGAACGTAAAGTTACTAGCGTGGCAATCCGATCAATCCGTTAAACGTCTCGGCAACTAGACTTGGGGCCCAACGTTAATTCGGCTTCCCTTGCGATCAAAGGAAACCACTCCATCGACCAAAGCATATAATGTGTAGTCGTTTCCTTGCCCTACGTTGTTACCGGGATGGAACTTATTGCCCAATTGACGAACCAGGATGTTACCTGCTCTCACTCGCTCACCACCGAACCGCTTCACGCCTCGGCGTTGACTCCTTGAATCGCGTCCATTGCGAGTGGAACCACCAGCTTTCTTATGCGCCATCGCTTAAATCATCCACTTGTTAGAAGGTTTTCTTGAATTCCAGGGAAGCTATATGTTTAACGGTAAATCCACCGATAATCAAGCCGTTTATCAACTCCATATCTCTGGAAAACCTCCTGCTGCTCCGTTTCATTGCGCATTACCGGGATGCCATAACGCACTTCGTTCTCATGTTCCAAGACCGAATCACCCGGTCGCCAAAAATTCAACTGCAATGTCTTAAAACTAAATTGACGCCCCTTGCCAGGTGGATCACCCGCTTGGAAGGCACCCTCTGGATCCAGGAACTTGTAGGCATTCGTCAAACCCTGGATATAGACCGAAAAATGATCCGTACGTGGATCGACATCTTCCCATGTCGCAATGCCCCACACGCCACGATCAATCCGTCCATCACTAATCATGATCTTGGTAGCCGACATGTGGACACTGTTGAGCAGCTGGCTCCCAACCTGCTCGCGAGCAGTGATCGGTGCTACCGCGGAAGGAATCACCCGATCTAAGTACTCTTTCTTTAAATCGTGACTGCGTAAGACAAAATGAGGGAAAAAACGACGGAACTCTAGGTCCTTGCGCCCAATCCCAATCACATCCCGGTAAAAACCCTCATAACTGCCTAAGATCTTCGGATCCAACGGACCCGACGAACCACGCAGCGGAGGACTCGGAGAAATATGAGACTGCTGCGTATTGTTCAACTGCGTTAAGAAATCTTCCGGCGGCTTAACAATGTTGTCCAGCGATGCGGGCACTGGATACAAATCCGATCCTAGGTAACGCACCCGGTAAACCATGTACCAGATCACCTTGCGACGCATCTTGACCGATGGCTGTGGTACATCGACTTCAATCATCCGCAAAGGCTTGAAAGTAAACTCCAATCCCCAGATGGCTCGACGTAAATGCACCTGCTTAGCCCGCTCATAAACCGTCCGTGATTGGGAAACAAAGTTAGGCGTCCACTGCAACGTCGGATGCCCCGTCACAATCTCCGGTAAGGGCAAGGCGCCATGCACGGTTTCCTCTTCCTCTAAACTTGTCGGTATCACCCGCAAAACACCTGGCCCCAATTTACGCCGTGAAGTGGGTTGCTGTCCCTCTGACGGTGCCGTGAAAACCCAGCTCACACACAAGATGCTGCCAATGATCCCAACCATGATTACGCGACGAAACATTGCCATTCCTCTCAACGAAGACAACTTGTTGAAACCAACATGCTCCCGAAAACAAGGGAACCCATCAGAATCGACTGTCTACCAAGTATAATTACCTATTTTTCCTAAGGTCAAGTTTTGCCAAAAATTAGCGGACTACCAAGCCCTCCTGACACGGTTGCACTTCACCTGACCCTTATCAAACTAATCGCTCTAACCCCCATCCTACACTCACTAAATGACGACTCATATGGCACCGTCTGGCAAGCCAGAGTTGGACTCTCATTAAATACCTGCCAAAAAGGTTTCCACCCTTCGTCCCTCCCTGAACCGGACCCAAACCCCGCCCCATTCAAGCTGCCAATCGGGTCCTGCCGTATCGCGTTCATCGAACCCTGTAGCGGTCGATCTTCACTACAATCGCCTGTATTTGCCAGGTCCAGTAAACAAGTCCCCTCTCCCCAACTGCGCAATCTTCTCTCCCTGAAAGCTGCCAGAGCTACCATTCTAGTTCCTACGGGGGGGTGTTAGCTAGAGACTAGGCTAAATAGCTTGTTTGGTCCCTTTCTGACCGCTTTTTGCTGCCAAAGTGATCTTGCCCCACAGTGGCTCTCTACTGCTATATTGCTGCTAGCAAACTTGAGAGCTAGTTTCATTCTCCAACTTCCAACAGGGAAACAGGTTAGAGCTTCCTTGCGGGGAGAAATTTGTATTTTTTCTTCCCAGGTGTCCAAAGAACTGTGCGACTAACGATAACGTAGTACCGCTAACTGGTCTTTTGGGTCACGAAGTTCGAGGCGTGAACCAATTGTACGGGTTAAATAACTTAGGAGTGAGACATCTTGTCGGGCGAAGTAATTCGCACGGAACACCGGCGGGGAGTCAGGAAAATTTAACAGAGAAGAGAGGGCCAACATGCATTCTCAGTATTGCACGACCGGGATTCGCGAACTGTGCGACCAGCAGATTCGTTTTGCGCCTCGCCGCAAGAAGATTGAGCAGGCAACCACGGCAGAGAACTTGCTATCAGAAATCGATGTGGACCGCAACTACACCTACGAGTACCTCTGCTTTCGCATCACGACTTTTCGCCCCGCGGTCCCTCGCCTATTAATCACCGGTTCGGACGTGTGCCACGATCTTCGCTTGTTGATTGAAGACCTGACTGATTCAGCCAACATCCGGGTCGAAGATTTACAAGAACCCGTTTACACCGTGGAAGAACTGAGCCAACGCTTTAATGTCTCTAGCAAAACGATCTCACGATGGCGACAGCACGGCCTGGTCAGTCGCCGATTTGTCTATGGTGGCCGCAAACGCGTCGCCTTTCTGCAAAG
>JAYGDG010000601.1:0-4073 GCA_046583015.1 Pirellulaceae bacterium
GTTCTTGTGGGGGCACATATTCTGGCAGGCGTACCACTCGCCACGGCTGGTGAAATTATAGACGGCAATCTGTACCTGTCCAAACTTGATGGCAGCGCCACCGTTGCGAGGAAAATCAGAGACTTGTCCAACCCGAACCCATTGCTTGCGCAAACGCCCCGTGTCGGCTGGTCGTGATTTCGCTTTCGCCAGCTGCGTGTTATCGGTAGAATCATGGCCTCTCCGAGACGGTTTCGTTGTCTGGATGTTAAACACTTCGGTGACCGGCAGGCTGATTTCGCCGGGCGCCCGATCGTCTCTCGGCCAATCCACGGGACGCGATTGACCGCGTTCGTCGATCAATTCAATATCAGCTACGGTGTCATCGGTATTCACGAATTGGCGATACCGTTTTCGTTTTTCCGGATCCTTCACCACCTCGTTCCATTCACATTGGTAAGTGTCGACCAGGTGCTGCATCCGCCGCTCCAACTCTTCGCCAAGGCCGAGCTTGTCGTTGATCACCACTTCCCGCAAATACTCGATGCCGCCGGGCATTTTTTCCAGCCAGCTAGCGGTACGGTTCAGCTTGTCTGCGGTAAAAATGTAATACATGAGGAAACGGTCGATGATCCTGATCGCATACGCTTCATCAATGTCGCTTACCAACAGGTCGGCATGGCGCGGTTTCGTTCCACCGTTGCCGCAGACATAAAGGTTGTAGCCGTTATCGGTCGCAATTAATCCGACATCCTTGCCCTGTGCCTCGGCACACTCCCGTACACATCCACTGACGGCGAACTTAATCTTGTGCGGTGCGCGGATACCACGATATCGCTGTTCAATGCGAATTGCGAAGCTGACACTGTCCTGGACGCCGTACCGGCACCATGTCGTACCGACACAACTTTTAACGGTCCGTACCGCCTTCCCATAAGCGTGTCCGCTCTCGAAACCGGCCTCGATCAACTCCTCCCAAATATCAGGTAATTGGTGAAGTTGCGCACCGAAAAGATCGACACGCTGCCCGCCGGTAATCTTGGTGTAGAGTCCATATTTCTTGGCTACCCGGCCAAGCACGATCAGTTTATCGGGAGTAATCTCGCCACCCGGCACACGCGGTACCACGCTGTACAATCCACCGCGCTGCATGTTCGCCAGGAAACGGTCGTTGGTATCCTGTAGCGTGTGATGATCGGACTCGGAAATCATCTCGTTCCAGAGGCTGGCAAGAATGGAGGTCACCGCCGGTTTGCAGATTTCACATCCGTCCCCCGTGCCGTGCGATGCCATCAACACGTCGAAGGTCTTGATCTCCTTGATCTTGATAATTTCGAGTATTTCCTGGCGAGAGTAGGGGAGATGTTCACAGAGGTGCCTATTGATTTCAACACCGGCCGCTTTCATTTCCATATCGAGAAGATCAGCCACCATGGGCAGGCAACCTCCGCAACCGGTTCCAGCGGACGTGCAGGATTTAACCTCTCCCAATGAAGTCAACTCCTGTTCCCTGATGGCCTGGCAAATCGTCCCCCTGTCCACGTCATGGCACGAACAGACCTGGTCATCATCGCTCAGCGTATCGGCTGCACTTGTCCCCCCGGCCGTCAAGCCCAGCAGTTCTTGCGGCGAACAGGAAAGCAAGTCACCACGCTTGGCCAGCATCGACAATTTCCCGTAAGTCGAAGCGTCACCCACCAGGATACCGCCCAGCAGATGCTGGCCCTCGCGATCAAAAAGCAATTTCTTGTAGATGCCTGCAAACGGATCCTCGAAGACCAGCGGTTGCGACTGGTCGTAGCTAGCCTCGTAATCACCGAAACTCGCCACGTCCACTCCCAGCATCTTGAGCTTCGTCGACTGATCGCTACCGGTGAACTTTCTATCCTCAGCAACTGGTCCGCACAGGTTGTGAGCCAGGACTTCAGCCATCTGGTATCCAGGAGCTACCAGCCCGTAGATCATGTCGTCATGCAGGGCGACTTCTCCAATCGCATAAATATCTGGATCCGATGTCTGCAGGTAATCGTTGATGCAGACGCCTCCACGTTCTCCCACTTCAAGCTGGCAGGCACGGGCCAGTTCATCACGTGGACGAATTCCGGCCGAAACGATGATCATGTCGACTGGCAGCTTCTCACCGTCGCTGAAGACCATGCCGTTGACGCAACCGTTGCCAGTCACCTCTTCGGTCACCTTGTTAAGATGTACCTGGATCCCCAGCTCTTTGATTTTCCGGACCAGCACGTGCGATCCGCCATCGTCCACTTGCCGTGGCATCAATCGGGAAGCGAATTCGACAACGTGCGTTTCCAGTCCCATATCATAGGCCGCTTTGGCGGCCTCCAGGCCGAGCAGACCGCCCCCGATGATGGCACACCGCCGACTGTCCTGACTATATTCAATGATCTTATCCAGGTCGGCGATCGTGCGGTAAACGAAGACGCCCTTCTTTTGAATCCCGTCAACTGGCGGCACGAAAGGGTACGAACCGGTGGCAAGAACCACCACATCGTACTGAATCGAGGAGCCTAGTTCGGACGTAATCACTCGTTGCCGGCGATCGATCTTGCTGGCCCGGTCTCCGATATGCAATTCGATTTCCTGCTCCTGGTACCAGTCAAGTCGGGCAATCATCAGCTTTTCGACATCTCGATGGGAAAAAAAAGAAGTCAATCCAACGCGGTTGTAGGCCGCCAGCGGCTCTTCGCAAAAGCTGACGATCCGATGCTTCTTTTGTTGATCAAACTCGACCATCTTGTGGATAAAACGATGTCCGACCATACCGTTGCCGATGACCACTACGTTCTTTTTCTTACCTTCATTCATGCCAGTTTCTTTCTTCAGACATCATCCCAAGATTCAACTTGGCGGACGCGGACGGCGCAGTCCTTGTAGGAAGGTTGTTTCGAATAGGGATCAAAATGAGCGTGGGTGAGTTGATTCGTCTCTTGATAATGCATGGGAATAAACACTTGCCGAGGCTGTACCGTAGGGGTCACAAAAGCCTTGGCTCGCAGTCGACCGCGCTGCGACTCGACGATGACATCCTGGTTCGGACGAATCCCCTCGCGGCGGGCATCCTGTGGGTTTATCTCCACGTAAACCTGCTCTGGTCCAAGTTGGCGCAGGACCGCTGATTTGGACGTGCGAGTTTGTGTGTGCCACTGCGCCGCGGTACCCCGACCGGTAAGCAACAGGTAGGGATAACGCTTACCAGGCGGTTCGGGCATCTCGCGCGGTGATTCGAAAATAAAACGCGCCCGGCCATCCGCATGGTAGAACTTTCCGTCTTCAAAGAGCCGCCGCTGGTTTTCCGTTTTAGCGTTCGCTTCCGACTGACGAACTTCGTCACCAGCATCATCCTGATCACTCTCGGCAAAGGGCCATTGAATGCCACCGTGCCCGTCGATCATTCGGTAATCACGAATTCCCGTAATGTCGCACGGTTGCCCGCGGGAGAGTTCTTTTAGCTTGTGAAATACCGTTTCCGGATCCGTCCAGTCGGCAAGCATATCACTGCATCCCCAGCACTCGGCAATCAAGCGGAAAATGGAAAAATCAGCCAGCGCCTTACCGGGCGAGCGGGCCACTTTTTTGATGAGGCCAAGACGCCGTTCGGAATTAATGAAGGTGCCATCTTTTTCACCCCAGCCGGCGGCGGGCAAGTACAGGTCGGCGCGCTGAGCCGTCTCGGTCGTCGAGTACATGTCTTGCACGACAAGAAACTCCAGGTGGTCAAGGATCTCATGGCAGGTGTTCTGATTGATCCAGGAGTGGGCCGTATTCGTGCAAATTACCCAGAGACCTTTAATCTTACCGCGAAGGATGCCTTCGATGATCTTGTCGTAGGACCAGCCGCTATGGCCGGGGATACAACGAACGTCAATGCCCAGGATTTCCGCGACCTTTCGCCGATCGGCCTCAGATTCGAAATCATGACCACCCAGCAAATTGGTCGTGTTACTGAACAGTCGCGAGCCCATGGCGTTACACTGACCGGTGATCGAGTTGGCCCCGGTTCCGGGCCGACCCATGTTCCCGGTCATGAGGGCCAGATTGATAATTGCCTGGGCCGTGCGGACACCTTGGTA
>JAYGDG010000637.1:0-1915 GCA_046583015.1 Pirellulaceae bacterium
GATCACCTTCGCAACCTCTTCCAGAAGGCCGGAGAGAGCCTCGGAGACCAGTTCAAAATGAGGGAACTGGTAAGGCGAGACGTCTAAGGGCGATCAGATCAGGGTTGAGTGAGACAATCTTTTTATAGAAAATCTGTATTCACTTTCCAGGTTGGAAGGTACTCTAATGGAAAAGTCAAAAACCCACCGATCTCCGCTACGAGCCGCATAATGAACCGCCAGCCGCTGGAACCCTTTGGAGTTGAAATCACGAGTTCATCTGCCGAGCAGTGTCTCAGCACGCTCTCGCCGGGAGATTTGCAGCAGTCACTGGCGACAGATCGCGTGATCGTACTGCGAGGATTCTCGATTCCCAACGATGAAGTCATGCTTGATTTTTGTCGCAGCCTGGGAACCATCCTCGAGTGGGAGTTCGGGGCTATCAACGAATTGCGCGTTACCGGTGATGCCCAGAACTACATCTACACCAACGGGGCGGTCCCATTTCACTGGGATGGTGCCTTCGTCGGCCGCGTGCCTCACATCATCGTCTTCCACTGTATCCAGGCTCCGCCGGCAGAGCACGGTGGCGAAACCGAGTTCTGCAACACGGTCGAACTGCTGGCAAATGCAAGCGACAGCGACTTGCTGGAAAGAATGCAGTCAGCCCAGGTGACCTACTCGACCGAGAAACTCGCCCATTATGGCGGCTCCTTTCAGTCACCACTGCTCGATCGTCACCCCGTGACTGCCGAGCAAGTGATCCGGTTCGCCGAACCGGTCGAAGACCTCAACCCGGTTCACCTGGAAATCGACGGCATCCCAGCGGCGGAACAAGCAGAATTCATCAGCCAGATGAGTTCACAACTTCACGATCAGCGCTGGTGCCTGACCCATAGCTGGCAAGACGGCGACGTGGTGCTGGCCGACAACCATGCGCTACTGCATGGACGACGGGCCTTCCAGCAGGCCGCCCCACGACATCTGCGACGAGTCAATATCATGGCCACTGCTGAGACTACCGATGACAACAACTCCTAATCGCCTCACATTGTGGAATTGGCTCGTCTACTCGCTGAGAATTCGTCGTGTTGAATACCGCATCGCGGAATTACCCATTTTCCTGATGCCCATGCTGCTGACTATCGATTCAACCGCATCATTCAATTCCGCAGGCTTTTGGGAAGGGCTGCTGGTCTTCTTCTTCCTGTTTGCCTTCGGAGACCTGGTCAATTGCCTGGCCGATCGTGACCTGGATGCCCACTACAAACCACAACTTACCGAAGCGGTCTACGGACTGGGGGTGCGGGGCGTGATCATCCAGGCCGTCGTCTCGGCGGCCGCCGCCATACTAATCAGCCTGCACCTGGCCTGGCTGCTAAATCGCCCCCTGCTCGTGCCCCTGGTGATCTGTGGCGTCTTGCTGGCCTGGGCTTACTCGGTCGAACCAGTTCGACTCAAGGGACGTGGCCTCTGGCAATTAGTTTTTTACTGGCTGGGGCTGTTCGCCGGACCCATGATTTTCGTAGCAGCCATCTTTGCCTGGCCAATTGCTGTTGAAGTCATTCTCTTTTCACTCGCTTTCGGCCTGCTACAAACGGGCGTCATCCTGGTGAACACGGCCGAAGATTTTCCCGAGGATCGAGAACTGGGCGTCTGCACGGTGATCGTCTACACGGGGATCCGTAAGGGTATCTGGCTGGCCCTGATTTTGACCGTCTTGGGCTGGGGCATATTATTGGCCAGCATTCTCGGGATCGCCTTCCAGGCAAACATGGACGCCTGGTCCACCGTCATCGCCAGCGGACCACTGCTGGTGTTGGGAATTGCCGTCACGATCAGCTTGTTAAAGCTCGCACTAAGTATCCCTGCTGCTGAATCAGAAGGGATTGCCCTGGTGAAGCGAGCCGCCCGCCTGGTGCCGGTCTGGATGACC
>JAYGDG010000640.1:0-4416 GCA_046583015.1 Pirellulaceae bacterium
TTATCGGCAAACGGCCGGAAAAGAAAAGCCCGCACTCCCGGTGAAGCAGGATCGCTGCTGGGAACCGGTCAGCCGCACCTTACCGACTGGCGGGCCCGTACTGAACCGTGTGAATTTGATTGGACGCCGCACCCTCGATCCTTTGGAGACGTTTGGCCGCCGCGGTTAAACCAGGCCAGGTAATGTCGAGATCAACCGGTCCCTGGTGGGCCCCCAGGCCAAAGTGCAACCGCAACTGATTTTGGTTCCCCTCGCCCGTCCCTGCTTCGACCTGGCGGGTATAGGTCTTATCGCCGATCTTAATTCTTACCTGTGCGCCGATCGCGGACCGGTTCACCTGGACTCCATCTCCCTGAAGATGGATCTCCACCCAGCCTTTGTCGCTGACCGTGTTACGAAACAGCTTGCCACCGCTAATGAGATCAAGCGACCCATCGTTATTGTAGTCCGCCCAGGCCGACTGGTAGGTCGGCGGCAAGCCGGCTACTCCGGCCGCCGCACTGACATTAGTCACCGCAAACTGCCCGTTGTTGCGAAACAAGACCGGGCTATTCTTGCGGCCAAAGGAGGCCGTTCCATAAACGGTGGTAAACAGCACGTCCAAGTTTCCGTCGTTGTCGTAGTCCCCGGTACTGGGAGTCGCGTACGACTCCTGGTAATGAACACCGCAAGGACCCAGGTCCTTAAACCGATACTCCTGTCCAGCCCCCAGGTTCTGCAAGAATCGGGACTTGGGCTGATCGCCCCGGCCATCCACGTGGGCGAAGTTACCGGCAAACAAATCGATCAAACCGTCATTATTAAAATCTCCCCAGCAAGCGCCGATCGAGTGACCACCACCAAAACCGGGTGACGTCGCGACCACTCCATACTTCGGCGCTGTTTCCGTGAAGGTCGCTTTCCCATCATTGAGCCAGAGCTGATTTGGCTGCAAGCGATAACTGGAAACGTAAACATCCAGATCGCCGTCCTGGTCAAAATCGCAGGCCGTGACTCCCCGCGCCCGGGTTGAACTGGTGGAACGGGCAAGCTTGAAGGATTTGCCTTTCTCATTCATCAACACCTGGAAAGGCCAGGTGATCCCCTTGCCCCAATCTTCGTAACCGCCCACGTAAACATCAACAAATCCATCCCCGTTAAAATCTCCCCAGCAGGCTCCTCGCGACACGGAGGCGGGCAATTCCGGCAACGTGACCGCCGTAAATTTCATCTTGCCGTCGTTGTGATAGAGTTTTCGGGCAGTCCAGGAGAACAAATCTACTAAACCGTCGTTGTCATAATCGGCCGCCACCGATGTAGGCACATCGGCCACCCGCGTGAAGGTCTTACCAGAATTATTCTTCCAAACTCCGCCCGAAACACACAAATCAACCCAGCCATCATTGTCCAGGTCGGCCCAGCAAGCAGCGTCGGTAGAAATCTTTAGCCCGGTTTCGCCCGTTACATCCTTGAAAGCGGGTGCCTGTGCGTTTAAAGAACCAACACCAATGACAGAAGCCACCATCAGGAAGCCAATAACGCGAGAAAACATGCGAGACGTGGAAAGGAAAGCTGACATAACGATCTCCCTTAGCCCGGCTGGTGGAAAACGGGGTATCCCCGCAAGCGGATCTATCCTTCTATCCCTGGCCTATTAATCCAAATTTGCCTTGATTCCCTCGTCGGTCGGAGTCTTGGATGGGAAACCATCCTTGGGGACTTCCACCTTGGCCGTCCAAAGAATGGCATTGAGCACCACGCGACGATAATCGTCATGTCGCCAGTTAATGTGATCATGAGCGCCTGTAAAACCAAATCCCCTCCCGCCGTCGGCCCGCTGGTAAGCCCAAGCCACGTGCTGCTTTTCCCCGGCTGCCACCGCTTTGCGAACCGTCGGATTACCGCTGCGTGCCCCATCCCGCCGACGCAATGTCTCTGGCCCAGGCAAATCGGACAGAATCGGTGTAACACCTTTCAAGTCCTTCACAAACCGCATGTGATAATACCACTCATCACGCAGGCTGAAGGGCTGTACCCCGTTGCAGATGGGGTGTTTGGGGAAATCCTTAAATTTAGGAGTCCAGTGTGGATTCACCGACCAGTTGAGATCACAAAAACCGCCCATCCACTGCAAGAACTTTTCCCCTGGCTTACCTTTTTCTGCTTCTGTCGCCCAGTGAATCATCATCACGCCAACTCCCTTTTTCATGAGGGCATCAAATTCATCCAGACGTGGCTTCAACACGTGGCCAGCGTGGCCGGTGCAAAAAATAACGACCGAGGCCGCATCGTCCAGGATGCTGGTGTCCTTGGGGTAACCATAGTGTGGCACCAGCACCCCTTGCACGTTCAGGTTTGAACGGTTGAGCGCTTCGGCAAGGATCATATTGCCGGCCCGGTGTTCATGCGCCATCCGGCCGTGACTCGGCTTACCTGAAATAAAAACGACCTTGGCTTTCTCGGCAGCCTGCAACACCTCACCACCCAGGCAAACGGCAAACAACAGGCACAAGCTAATTGGTAACTTCATGACAGGCATCCTCTCGCGAACGGGATCAGGTTAGGAAAGCCTGTTATCCCTCTTTTTCGAGTGACATGCAAGTTATGGCAACGCTTGTTCACCCCGCGGGGACCGCCTTAAGACCAGGAACTTACATAATAGAAAACCAGGTAAAGCGTCAGCAGAATGGCGACCCAAACAGCCATCCCCCCAATCGATGCCGTCTTCTGAGAAATGCCACGGGAACCAGCGACCGTTCGCACCAGGGTTGCGCCTCGGCGCAGCAGGGAACCTACGTTTTCATCCACTCCCCGACGGATTTCTCCCAGCCTGGCAACCACTCTCCCCACCGGGGACATGTTATCTGTGGGCGAACGCATAAACGGACGTCGGTAGCACCAGTCCGTGTCGAGATTCACCGACCGCAATTCGGGCGGATAAATCCCCCACAGGTTTAGGACCGTGAAGGCCAGCGCCGACCATAGCAGCAACTGTAATTGCGTGATAACGTGCGTCGTCGTGTAGGCATTGTAATCCACATCGTAGGGAAGAATGGCATAGAGTGGCTTCGGATAAACCCCAATTCCGATACAGAGGATCGCAGCAATCCCCATAGCTAACAGCATGTTCAGTGGCGCTTCCTTGACCCGTTTTCCCGAATCATGGGCAAAGAAGGCAAAGAACGGGATCTTGATGCCCGAATGGTGAAACACACCGGCCGACGCAAATAGCAAGACCAGGAAGACGACCAGGTGGTCCGCGTCTGCCACTGCCGTCAGGATTAAGGACTTGGTGACAAACCCGCTGAAAAGCGGAAAGGCCGAAATCGAGGCTGCGCCAACTATACAAAATCCAGTCGTCCAGGGCATCGATTTATAAAGCCCTCCCAACTCGGAACCCTTGGCCGTCCCTGTTCGATAAAGGACCGCCCCCATCGACATGAACAACAGGGCCTTGTAGAGAATATGGGCGAAGGCGTGGGCGGCCGTTCCGTTAAGCGCCAGTTCTGATCCAATGCCGATACCAACCACCATGAAACCCAACTGGTTATTAAGACTGTAGGCCAGCACACGGCGCAGATCGTTTTCGATGACCGCGAAAAAAATGGGAAAGGCGGCCATGATCGCACCAATCCAGATCAGGCACTCGACTCCCGGGAAACCGCGAGCAAGCGTGTAAATCGCCAGCTTAGTGGTAAAGGCACTGAGAAAGACCGTCCCGGTGGGGGTTGCTTCAGGGTAGGAATCGATAAGCCAGTTGTGCAGCAGCGGAAAAGCTGCCTTAATCCCGAAGGCCAGGAAGATTAGCACCGTGCCGAGGCCAGGACTCCCAAAGGGGAATTCCGACAAGACACTGGTGGTCTTGTAGAACGGCCCCATAAAGTCGATGGAACCGGTCGCCTGGTAATGCAACACGATCCCGGCCAGTAGCAGCACGCCAGAGCCAACCTGCATGATCAAGTACCGCATACCGGCTCGGTAAGACCGTTCGTTTCGACTTGCCCAGATCAGGAACACCGACGTGACCGCCGTCAATTCCCAGTAAACAAAGAGCGTAACCAGATCCCCAGCAAAGACCGCGCCGATGGCGGCTCCCACGTAAAGCAGTGCCGAGACATGCTGAAGCGTATCTTTTACGTGCAACGCATAGAGGGCGCTGACGAAGGCCGCGATATGAAAGATGTATCCCCAGATCAGGCTCAGTCCATCGATATGGACCATCGTCAACTGCAGGCCGAAGGCCTCCCGCGTCATCGAAACGCCATGCGGAAGGTACAACAGGTGCAGTGCACTGAGAATCGGCAGCACCAAAAGCGCTACTTGCTGTATTCGTCCTCGCAGCAGCGAGAGCAGTAGCGCACCGATAATCAACACCATGCCGGGAGGCAGACTATTAATCATAGTAGTCCTCCTCCCGTTTCAGTATCACTCGCAACA
>JAYGDG010000667.1:0-1918 GCA_046583015.1 Pirellulaceae bacterium
TGGTTCCGGCTCCCCAGATAGGGGCGCACCTGAGGCTCGGTGTCCTGCAGCTCAGTTGGATCCCATTCATCGACCTCTGCCAGCGGCCCAGCCCAGGCCGGGCGGTAGGCGATGGCCAGTAGTTCACGGGAGCGATTGCCCCGGTTTGGGAAATTTCCGTGGAATACACGGGGATGGATTAAGACAGCCGAGCCCGCCCGAGCCGTGACCATCACTTCTTCGGGATGAGACTGGTAACGCAGATAGGGGTTTGCCTCCGCGTGCAAAGAGAGATGGGAACGAGGAACCACGCGGAAAGGTGAAACGTCCGGTGTCAGATCATCCAGGTAATACAGAACCCGGACCAGGACTGGGCAACTTCCCTCGTAGCCAAAGATTTCAGAGCCGTAGGGCTGGCCATCGGTATGCAGGCTGATTCCAGGGTGGCCGGGTTCACTGCGAGCGTAGGCATAGGTCATCATCACGATTTCATCACCAAAGAGATCCAGCAGAAATTCGGTCGTGGTAGGCTGGCCGATCAGTCGCGTAATCTCGGGGCTGGCAAACTGTACATTACCTGCCACCTGTTGATGTTCACTGTAATCGACCGCCGTGGTCGTCAAGCGGGCGGTGGCGGCTTTCAAGCGGATGAGCTGCTCAGGATCCAGCAGGTCCGGAAGGACCAGGTAGCCTCCTACCTCGAGTTGGTGAATCTGTTGCGGACGGCTCAGGAGCGACCAGTCTCTATCGTCAATCATCGGTGCTGACATCTTATTGACTCGATCTGGCCCGGATCGCCTTCACGGTTGCATCGGCGCGGAAATCAATGATACGTTTCCCCCACTCAATGGTTTTTTTGGCGGGTGCGAGGTTTACCCCGTTGATGCTGAATTTCCCGGCTGCAATCCGCTGTTTGGTCCTGACGCTGTCGCGATCGACCGCCATCATCATGGCAGTCATGCCAAAGTCGTCATGGTACCCCTCTGGCACTTGCTTGATCCCCTTTTCTTCAAGCCACTTGGCAACGGCCGCGAAGTCATAGTACTCCGGTATATAAAGAGCGCGCGTTTTCTGGTCGGTCGATTGGGCGTTAAGTTGCTTGGCAACTTCTTCAAGGCCTGCCTGGTTGCCACCACTGTCCCCGATCAGAATGATGGTTTTGAAACCGTGGGTTTGCAACGAACGACAGATGTCTGTCAACAGGTTGCGATAAGTTTCCTCCCGAACACTAATGGTCCCGGGATATTTCATGTGGACCGTTGGTGGGTCAATATCGCCCTCGGGTACGAAGGGGACGATGGGAGCAATCAAGGCATTACCCAGTTTGCGAGCGATTGCCTCGGTTGTCCCCCGCAGGACTACGTTGTGTTTTCCGGTTACCAGGTACGGACCGTTTTGTTCCACACCGCCGGTGGCTACAATTACCGTCTCTTTGCCAGCCTTCATGGCGTCGCGCACTTCCATCCAAGTCATGTCTTCAATAAACAAGGTGTCAAACGCCTCGATCGGCCGCGCAGTGTTCGGGTCCGGTGCCACGGGGTTCGGTTGGGGAGCGGCTTGAAGAACGAAGAGAGCGAGCAAAGAGAGTCCGGTAAATCTAAGCATGGCATATTGCTCCTTGAATAACTGAGCGGTCTCGAAGGGGTCGGTAAGTGCGAATGGCTACAGAGACTTTCAGTCACGGGTCTCTGTTTAATGGACTTCCAATATACAGAAACTCAGCGGCCCGTGTTGCAGTAGTTAGTTAAGACGTTCTCAGGCTAGTGGGATAGTAAGCTGTTGTTTTGCGACTCTCTGAGCACCCATTTTATGACTGTAATCTTCGTTTTTCGAAAACCTGTAGGCCCTTACTGACTCGACACTTACGAATCGAAAAAGAATCAATTGGCGCGGGTACGCCTTGTCGCGTATGATTTACCGATACGATGGCTGCCGATAA
>JAYGDG010000669.1:0-18110 GCA_046583015.1 Pirellulaceae bacterium
TGTGGGTTCCCGCCCGTTCAGTCACCGGCTTGTTTGAATATGCCACCGAGCGGTCTGCTGATACGGTTTGTCCTTACTGTGGGAGTCAAATTGATCCACCGCCGACACGTTGCACTAAATGTCGCCGCAGGATTTCAGTGAGCTATAAAGCGCACGGTGGCTCGAAAAAAGAGCGAGTCGAAACTGCCGCAGAGCAGATGCAGGTTGGGGAACACATGGATGCCACCCAACCGGATACGATCGTTGCTAACGTGGCGGTCATCAGCGCTGCCATCTGTCTGGCAGTAGCATTTGCATTTGCAGTTTTCCAGGGGTTCAATAAGAACTTTTCGGTGACCGATATCGGAATTTTTGCTCTTTTGCTCATGCCCGCGATCATTGCTGGTTTCGTGTTCCTTTGGCAAACGAAATATCACGGCAAGAATAAAAAACAGTAGCCGGTTTTCACGAACCCCTGATCTTGCTTATAATCCGGGCCATGGAACTCTATTGATATCTTGTCCATGCGAAGCTGGTTTACGTAACCAGTGATTCTGAGGATGAGTTTTCTGCGCATCGGCAAACCCCGGAACGAGACCCAGTCGTGGTAGATGATACGCTTGTTGAGCTAAATCAAATCTCTAAGTCATTTGGTCCGATCAGGGCATTGACTGATGTTTCCTTGACGATTGGACCTGGTGTGACCGGGTTACTGGGTCCTAACGGTTCGGGTAAGAGCACGCTTATCAAGATCCTGCTGGGACTTTTGCAGAGTGACAGTGGGACGACGACCGTGCTCGGCCTGGATCCGAAGAAGCAGGCCCGGGAAATTCGCAGTCGGGTTGGCTTCATGCCAGAAGATGATTGCTACATTGAAAGTGTAGAAGCGGTGGAAATGGTTCGGTTCGCAGCTCGCCTCAATGGACAGCCGGCCCTGGAGTCCTTGCGGAGGGCCCATGAAATCCTCGATTTCTGTGGGGTCCAGGAGGAACGCTACCGTTTGATTGATACTTTTTCGACCGGTATGCGCCAAAAGGTCAAGTTTGCCCAGTCCATTGTTCATGATCCACAGTTGTTGATCATGGATGAACCCACTTCCGGTCTGGATCCAGAAGAGCGACAGATCATGTTGCGAAGAATTCGTAACCTGGCCGACCGCGCAGGCAAAGCTGTCATTATTTCCACTCACATTCTTCCCGACGTCGAGACCGTCTGTGACCAGGTACTGATTCTTTCGCAGGGAAGGTTGCGACTTGCTGACGACCTGCAAACCCTGACCGCCGCGGCCCCGGAACTTTACCTCAAGGTTCTGGGTTCTGCGGAACAGTTGGTCGAGTCGTTGACCAGCGCTGGTCTCGATGCGGCGCTTACCGAACGTGGTACGATCGTGGTGCAGCATCCTGGAGACGTGGCACCGATTTGGTCTTGTGCAAGGAAAACCGGTGTAACCATTCGCTCCATGACACCCGCGAAGAACACGCTGGAAGAGATCTTCATGGAAGCTGTCAGCGAGGATAAGCATGCCGATTCATGACCTCGGATATCGCAGTTGGGATGTGCCACCGCAGGCCATGGGGCTGCGCTGGTTCGTGATTGGCAGGACGGGAATCCGTAATGCCTGGAAAAATAAATGGCTGGGACGGAGCTTAGTTTTTCTCCTCTTGCCAGTTGCCCTCGTAGGGACCGGTATTTTTTTCTTTGAACAGGCAAGTGAGCAACCCGGTACCCGCATGGCCTTCGCCAGAGCCATCGCGCAATACCGTGGTACCTCTGAACTGGCCACCGAGATAATGGTCAATCCTGATTCGGTCCGCCATGATGTCTGGTCCTACCTGATTTACGCCTTTTTTAGCTATCCACAGGCGGTTGGGATGGTCATGATCGTGGGGTTGATTGCCCCGCGACTGATTGCCCAGGATGTTCGTTCGCGGGCCTTCTTACTCTATTTTTCCCGTCCCCTGACGCCCCGGGAATACGTCCTCGGTAAGGCCATGACCATTTGCTTTTACCTGGCCCTGATTACGACGGTTCCTGCGCTAGTGCTCTACTTGCTCGGCATAGCGCTTTCGCCGGGGATCTCCGTGGTGATGGATACCTATGACTTGCCCGTACGGATTATCCTGGCGTCGCTGGTACTGATTATTCCCACCACGTCGCTGGCACTTTGTTTTTCTTCCCTGACCTCGGAAAGTCGTTATGCCGGGTACATGTGGTTTGCGACCTGGATCCTGGGCTGGGTACTCTTTTCGGTGATGAGAACTGTGATCGTGCTGCAAACGAGTCTGACCCAAGTGGCTTTCGAGAACAATTGGTCTTTGTTGTCACTCTATCACACCCTGGGAGAGGTCCAGGTTTGGGTTTTCGGACTGCAACCCGATTTTTCGAAGGTCGTACCCTCGTTGGTTTTATTGGTGGCAATTACGGTATTGTCCTGGAGCATTCTGATGCGGCGTGTCACTGCCCCGTTGCGACAGTAGAGAACGATCAAACCTATGTAAAAGGCGCTAGCGGAAGTTGTGAATTGAACCATGGAAACGAAAATGATTGATTTCGAGGAAGTGACCAAGCTGTACGGATCGGTCATTGGCGTGAACGACATTAACCTGTCGCTCGAACCGGGATCCTACGGATTGCTCGGTCCCAATGGATCCGGGAAAACCACTTTGCTTAATCTCATCACGGGACAATTGAAAGCGACCCAGGGGCGCGTTCAGCTCTTTGGTGCATCTCCGATTCTGGAGAAACACGTTCTGCACCGGATTGGGTTTTGTCCGGCAGTCGATTTGCTACTGACCAATGTCACCGGTTTTGACTGGGTTACCTATTTGTTGGAGTTACAGGGATATGACCGCCAGGGGGCTCTTGAGAAAACGAACGAGGCGTTCGACATAGTGGGACTGGATGAGGCACGGCATCGTTCCATCGGTGGCTATTCCAGGGGTATGAAGCAGCGCTGCAAACTGGCCCAGGCGATTGCCCATGATCCGGACTTACTGATCTTGGATGAACCTTTTACCGGGGTCGATCCCGTCGGTCGTCATAACCTGAGCGAATTATTTTGCGACTGGGTCGCGAACGGAAAAAGCCTGCTGGTGGCCAGTCACGTATTGCATGAGTTAGAAGCCATTTGCGAGTCCTTTCTGCTCATTTGTGATGGTCGGCTGTTAGCGTCGGGATCGGCTTACGAAGTCCATTCCTTGTTGGCAAATATCCCCAATCGGATCCGGTTCAAGAGCAACCAGCCGAAGGAGATGGCCGTGCAACTTCTCGAGAAGCGACTCGTTCAAACGATTGATGTGGATGAAGCAGCGGGCCAACTAACGGTGACCACATCCGAACCGGCCGATTTGTATGAACAGTTACCGATCCTCAGTGAGCAAGGGATTGAGATTCTGGAAATGCACAGTGGCGATGATTCCCTGCAGGCAGTGTTCGATTCGCTGCTGGGTATCCATCGAGGGGAGATCTAATGGAACGCGCAAAAGTGCTGGCCGTTTTCCGCAATGAATGGCAACAGACGTTTACGGCTGGTCGCCTGACCGGCTGGCTGCTGATCTGTGGCTTCCCAGTGCTGCTGACGATCCTGGTTTCTCAATTCGGTAGTCTTGGTCCGGAAGCAACCGAGGCCTGGACTGGCATCCTGTTTTTTGTCTGCGAAATCATCTGCTTGCTGCAACTGTTGCTGTGGGCTACACCGTGGTTGTACTCTGAACTGGAAGGCAAGACTTGGACTTATCTGGCAGTCCGTCCTGGCGGTAAGAGTGCTGTGCTGATGGGTAAGTATTTGGCGGCAGCCATACGAACCATGCTCGGAACCCTGGCCGCCTTGTTGCTGTCACTGCTGATAGCGAGACCGGTCGGAGGCCTGCAAGTCTTCCTGGTATTAGGCTTTATTATTGTGATTTCCAGTTTTTCTTACGCGGCAGTCTTTGTCTTCCTGGGCGCCATGTTTCCCAAGCGGGCGATGGTGCTGGCGGTTGGTTACTGCCTGGTGATTGAGTTGTTGGTTTCCTTTGTTCCAGCCATGATCAATCAGCTGTCCATTCAATTCCGCCTGCGTTCGATCCTGCTTACCTTGATGGACTTCCTGGAAGTCAATGGAACATGGCAGCCACCCCGTGGTTTCGAGGATATGCTCGGCAACTCGTCTGTCATGTTGCACATTGGCGTGCTACTGATTCTCAATGTTGTCCTGCTGGTGGTGGCGAACCAGCTGGTTTGCAGGCGCGAACAGGTGCTTAGACCGGAAGTCTGATGGCGGGGCGGGGCTGATCAGGAACTGGCCAAGGCCGTTCCCAGCGTAATGCCTGGTGCCGGTAGCTGGCTGGCTCCCATCAGGTACTGATCGATGGCCCGCGCAGCGCCACGCCCTTCATTGATGGCCCAGACAACCAGGGATTGCCCCCGCCGACAGTCGCCGGCCGTAAAGACCCCTGGCAAGCTTGTAGCAAAAGTTCCGTGCTCCGCCTGGTAATTGCTACGATCATCCACTTCGATACCGAGAGCTTCCGACAGGTAATGCTCAGGTCCCAGGAAGCCCATGGCCAGCAAGACCAGGTCAGCATCCCAGGTTTTTTCGGTTCCGGGCAATTCTTCCATTTGCCATTGTCCGTCCACCTCTGTCCACCGGACGTTAACGGTGCGAATGCCAGTAACATTACCCTGGCCGTCGTCGACAAAGTCCTTGGAGAGAATACAGTAAGTCCGCGGGTCGCTGCCGAAACGGGCTGCCACTTCGTCATGACCATAATCGACCTGGAAGACTCTTGGCCACTGCGGCCATGGATTGTTCTCTGCCCGCTCATCGGGGGGTTGGGGTAATAACTCGAAATTGACCAGGCTTTTGCAGCCGTGGCGCATGGAGGTACCAATGCAATCGGTTCCCGTATCACCGCCACCGATGACAACCACATTTTTGTCCGTTGCCGAGATATAGTTACCATCCTCTAACTGGCTGTCCAGCAGGCTCTTCGTATTGGCAGTCAAGAATTCCATGGCAAAGTGAATACCGTTTAATTCTCGACCGGCAATCGGTAAATCACGGGGCCGCGTGGCTCCGGTGGCCAACAGTAGCGCGTCGTTTTGCTCATGCAACTCCTGGGGGTCGACATTGTTGCCGACATCTGCACTGGTCACAAATTCAACTCCCTCGGCTGCCATCAGGTCGAGCCGGCGCTGCACGACCTGCTTGTCAAGCTTCATGTTGGGAATGCCGTACATCAACAAGCCGCCGATACGGTCAGAGCGTTCCAGCACCCGGACGCTGTGGCCTGCCTTGTTGAGTTGGTCGGCGGCTGCCAGGCCAGATGGCCCGGAACCGATGATGGCCACTTTCTTGCCAGTACGACTGGCGGGTGGATTCGGCTGGATCCATCCTTCAGCGAAGCCACGATCGATGATGGCGTTTTCAATGTTCTTGATTGTTACCGGCGGATCGGTAATTCCCAGGACGCAGGCACCTTCGCAAGGGGCCGGACAGGTCCGCCCGGTGACTTCCGGAAAGTTGTTGGTTTTATGAAGCCGGTCAAGGGCTTCTTGCCAGCGACCCTGGTAAACCAGGTCATTCCATTCAGGAATCAGGTTGTCGATTGGACAGCCCGTAGTCGACTGGCAAAAGGGGACACCGCAATCCATGCAGCGAGCTCCCTGAGTTTTCAGGTGGCTCTCCTCGGGTGGAGTAAAGATTTCGTCGTAGTCTTCCAGCCTGACCAGCGGTAGCCGGTAAGGTACTGTTTGACGAGCGAATTCTTTAAAGCCAGTTGGTGTTCCCATTGGTCTCTTTTGCTTGTTTCGACTTTGGGCCATGAAGGCCCATGATGCCAGTTGTTCTCTTAGACAGTTTATTCCGTAGACTGGGCCAGGGCCGCCTGCTGCTGCTCTTCTAACACGCGTTTGTAGTCTGTGGGCATTACCTTCACGAACTCACTCAGTGAATCCTGCCAGTTATCGAGCAATTGTTCGGCAATCGTCGACCCGGTGTACATGTGATGCAATTGAATTAACTCCCGCAATTCGGCGATGTCCTGCTCTGCTTCCAGTGACTCGAGGCCGACCATTTCCAGGTTGCAATTGAGATTAAAATCCCCTTTGTAGTCCCAGATATAGGCGATGCCGCCTGACATGCCCGCGGCAAAATTGCGGCCCGTCGGCCCCAGGATGACGGCCCGTCCACCGGTCATGTATTCACAAGCATGGTCACCGACGCCTTCAATCACGGCCTGGGCTCCACTGTTGCGGACACAGAATCGTTCGGCAGCTCGACCGCGGAAGAACGCCTGGCCTGCCGTGGCACCATAAAGGACCACATTGCCCACCAGCACACTGCCCGCCGGCTCAAAAGTGCTCTCCTTGGGAGGATAGATAATGATCCGCCCGCCCGAGAGTCCCTTGCCCACGTAGTCGTTGGCATCTCCTTCCAGGTTCAGCGTAATTCCCTTTGCCAGGAAAGCACCAAAACTTTGTCCGGCCGATCCTTGAAAGCGAATGTTGATCGTGTCATCCGGTAAACACTCGGCCCCGAATTGCTTTGCCACGTGATGGCTGAGGATAGTACCGACGGTACGGTTCGTATTGATGATTGGCAGTTCGATCGTTACCGGTTCACCCCGCTCGAGGGCAGGTGCTGCCAGTTCCAGCAGCTGGTTGTCCAGGGCCAGTTCCAGCCCGTGATCTTGTGGCTGGGTACAGTAGACGTCCACCTTGTCATGGGGTCTTTGCGCTGGAGAGAGAATGGGGGTCAGGTCGAGGCCATCGGCTTTCCAGTGTTCGATGGCCTCATTGGTATCCAGGCAATCGGAGCGGCCGACCATTTCATTGAGGGTCCGGAAGCCGAGTTGGGCCATGATCTGGCGGGCTTCTTCAGCCACCATGAACAGATAGTTGACGACGTGTTCCGGTTGTCCCGTGAACTTCTTACGCAACTCGGGATCCTGCGTGGCGATGCCGACTGGACAAGTGTTGAGATGACATTTTCTCATCATGATGCAGCCGAGTGTGATCAGTGGGGCTGTGGAGAAGCCCATTTCTTCAGCTCCCAGCAGAGCCGCAATCACCACATCGCGTCCTGTCTTTAAACCGCCATCGGTCTGCAAGACCACCCGACTGCGGAGATCATTCAAGACCAGTGTTTGGTGGGTTTCTGCAATTCCCAGCTCCCAGGGCAACCCTGCATGCTTGATGCTCGTCAGTGGCGATGCGCCGGTTCCTCCCGAAGCCCCTGAAATCAGGATGTGGTCGGCATGGGCCTTGGTGACGCCGGCCGCAACCGTTCCGACACCGACTTCGGAGACCAGTTTGACGCTGACCCGGGCAGATGGATTGGAGTTCTTTAAATCGTGTATTAACTGCGCGAGGTCTTCGATCGAATAAATGTCGTGGTGCGGCGGCGGACTGATCAGTCCCACGCCTGGAGTGGAGTACCGAATGCGGGCAATATTGTCGTCGACCTTGCGCCCCGGCAGTTCACCACCCTCACCGGGCTTGGCACCTTGTGAAATCTTGATTTGAAGTTCGTCTGCGTTGGCCAGGTACCAGATCGTGACGCCGAATCTTCCGGAGGCAACCTGCTTGATGGCAGACCGTTTCGAATCACCGTTAGGAAGCGGATCAAAACGGACGGGATCTTCTCCACCTTCCCCCGTGTTGCTTTTGCCACCGATGCGATTCATGGCAATTGCTAAGGTCTCGTGGGACTCTGCAGAGATCGACCCGAAGCTCATCGCTCCCGTGCAAAAACGTTTTACGATCTCGCTGGCTGCTTCGACTTCATCCAGTGGAATCGGTCCCCCGTTCACTCCCTCCTTAAACTGCAAGAGGCCTTTTAAGGCGCAACGGGTGCGGGCATCTTCGTTGACGTGCTGGGAAAATCTCCAGTAGGCATCGGCATCATTGTCGCGAGCCGCCATCTGCACATCGGCGATTGACTCGGGATCCCACATGTGGCGTTCCCCTTCGGCGCGCCAGTGAAATTCACCCGGGTTAGAAAGAGTTGGCAGGCTATCTTCTGGGCGATCAGGATAAGCCAGGCGGTGTCGTCGTTGCATTTCCTCGCTCAACACTTCCAGGCTGGCTCCCTGAACCCGACTGGATGTGCCGACGAAACTAAGGTCAATGACTTCATCCATCAGGCCGACGGCTTCAAAAATCTGAGCACCCTTATAGGACTGCAGTGTCGAGATGCCCATCTTGGCCATCACTTTGAGCATTCCCTTGGCGACCCCTTTTCGGTAGGCCGCCACGATTTTTTCCGGCCTGTCAAATTCATTCGGATTGACCAGGCCCTGCTGCTGAGCATGCCAGAGCGATTCGAAGGCCAGGTACGGATTGATCGCATCGGCACCGTAACCGACCAGTAGACAGTGATGATGCACTTCCCGGGCTTCACCCGTTTCCAGAACGATTCCGACGCGTGTTCGCAGAGCCCCTTTGATTAAATGATGATGGACCGCCCCGCAGGCGAGCAGGGTGCTGAGCGGCAGTCGCTGCGGTCCGATGTCACGATCAGAAAGTACCAGGATGCTGTAGCCGTCTTCAATGGCCTGCTCGGCCTCCTGGCAAATGCGCTGAACTGCTTTGAGCATCCCGGCGTCCCCGTCGGACTTGGCAAACGTGATGTCAATCGTGCATGATCGCCAGCCACGGTGGTCCATCAGCTTGATATCGGTAAGTTCCTGGTTGCTGAGAATCGGATGCGGGATGAGCAGTCGATGGGCATGGCCTTCTGCGGATTTCAGCAAGTTACTTTCCGGCCCGATGTAGGATTCCAGCGACATAATGATCTCTTCCCGGATGGAGTCAATCGCCGGATTGGTCACCTGGGCAAACAACTGCTTGAAGTAGTCGTAGAGCATCCGTGGCTCGTCACTTAGACAGGCCAGCGAAGAATCATTACCCATCGATCCCACCGGGTCCCGCTTTTCTTCGATCATCGGCAATAACATGAACTGGAGGGTCTCGAGGGTGTAACCAAAAGCCTGCATACGCTCTAGAACCGTCTCTTCGTTGAGCCCTTCTGCAGGCGTGTCGCTGGCCAGATCAGGCAGCGTAATACGCTGGTCCCTGAGCCACTGGGCATAGGGACGCCGCTCTGAGAATTCAGTCTTGAGGTCCTTGTCAGCAATCAATTCACCCTGGTCGAAATCGACCAGGAACATCCTGCCGGGCTTTAGCCGCCCTTTGTACTTTACCAACTTGGGGTCGACTGGCAGGACACCCACCTCGCTGGCCATGATCACCCGGTCATCGTGAGTTAAATAATAGCGACTGGGGCGCAAACCGTTGCGATCCAGCACCGCTCCAATGTACTGGCCATCGGTAAAGACAATCGATGCGGGGCCGTCCCAGGGTTCCATCAGGCAGCTGTGGTATTCGTAAAAGGCCCGTTTTGCTTCGGGCATCGATTCATGCTTTTGCCAGGCTTCGGGAATCATCATCATGACCGATTCCTGCAGCGTGCGGCCAGTCATGAGCAGGAATTCCAGCACGTTATCAAAGGTACCGGAGTCGGAACAATCAGGTTCAACCACTGGGAACAAACTCTCCAGTTGATCTCCAAACAGATCCGACTTCATCAGGCCTTCACGAGCCTGCATCCAATTGATGTTTCCCCGCAGCGTGTTGATCTCGCCATTGTGTGACATGAAACGATTTGGTTGAGCACGGTCCCAACTGGGAAACGTGTTGGTCGAAAAACGTGAATGCACCATGGCCAGGTGTGTCTGGTAGTCGGGATCATTCAAATCCGGATAGAAGGGAAGCAGTTGCCCAGGGGTCAACATCCCCTTGTAGATCATCACCTTGGAAGAGAGGCTGCAGATGTAGAACAGCGACCGTTGTTGCAAGCTGGTATCAGTCCGTAACAGGTGGCTGGCACGTTTGCGGATCAGGTAGAGTTGCCGTTCAAAGACATCTGCTTCCACCCCATCTGCCGCCGCCACAAAAAGTTGCTCGATGGCCGGTGCCGCGGCACGGGCCGTGGGGCCGATGTCTGCTTCGTCTGCTCGCGTCGGAACTTCTCGCCAGCCGATAAATTGCTGGCCCAACTCGCCAATTAACCGTTCCACAGCCTCTTTGCAGTGCTGACGTTCGGCGGCGTCCGTTGGCAGGAAGACGATACCTGCCCCGAATCGTCCGGCTGCAGGCAATTTTGCCTGGAACTGTTCGTGAGCTACCTTGGCCAGAAACTCCGCGGGCAAACCGGTAAGAATCCCCGCTCCATCACCCGTATTAGGCTCACATCCACAGGCCCCCCGATGGTCCATGTTCAACAGAATCTGGTAGGCGTCTAACACGATCTGGTGACTGCGAGCACCCTTGATGTGGGCCACGAACCCGACTCCGCAACTGTCCTTCTCGTTGCTGGGGTCGTAGAGACCTTGTTTTTCAGGAAATGTATGAAGGTTATTCTGTTTCATGTCTGGCTGGTTAACTGACAGTCATCTCAGCAGTTCCCTGCTGATCTTTACTGGTTGTTCCGGTCGCTAAAGGAATGGGGTCTAGATTGGTTTGCTGCTGAAGCAAACGAATGAACTCATTGGCTGTCTTGCCGAAGGTAGAATTGCGACGGTGAATCATGCCCACTGGTCGAACCATCCTGTTGCCGGACAGATTTGCCGTAGACAAAGTTCCCGACTTGACTTCACGGGCAACCGTTTGTTCGGGCAGGATACTGACACCGGCGTTGATTTCCAGGGCTCGCTTGAGAGTTTCAATATTGTCGAATTCCATAGTCACGTTGACGTCGACTCGATTAGCAAGGAGTGCCTTGTTAATCTTTTGACGAATTTTCAAGTGTTCGTCAAAAGCAACGACATCCAGTCCCTGTAGGTCAGTTAGCTTGACAGATTTTCGGTAAGCCAATGGATGGTCGACCGAACAGACGAAAACCATCTTTTCGTCACGCCAGGGAATGGCACTAATATTTCGGGAACTCTTTGGGTAACTGACCAGTCCCACGTCTACCTGGTCGTTTTCTACTAACTCGTAAACCCGGCTGGGATGCTGGTAACTTAGCCGCACATTTGCCTTGGGATTACGCCGCAAGAAATCTTTCACAAATTGGTCCATGTAACCAATGCCGATCGAATAAATCGAAGCGACACTGACGCGACCAGCGACTTCATGTTGTAGCGAACGGACATCTTCTTCGAGAGTCTCTAAATGCTGGACAAACTTGCGACAACCGTCGTAGTACAACTTGCCCGCTGCCGTCAGCACAAAGGGCCGCTTGGAACGATCCAGCAACTGAACCCCTAAACGTTGTTCCAACTGGTGTACCGTTTGGCTGGCACTCGATTGCGAAATTCCGTTTTTGTCCGCTGCCCGAGAGAAACTACGGCAGCCGACCACATCGCAAAAAACCTTCAGAGACTTAACGTGCATCGCGCAAAATCCTTTCCGCCCTAAGGATCACGTACTATTAAGAAACTAAATATAGCGCAAAGATAGAATTAGATAAGAAGATGTAACGATAGGGCCTCGGAGCGGCTTCGTCAAGCACGTAGCACTAGAAAACTAGCCTTTTTCATAAGGCTTAGGGCCATAAATGGGCGTTAACCGATAATCTGGGAATTCAGGGGGCTGTAGCCGGTCGCCGATAGTCTAAGGGCGGTTTTTGATCCGGTTGCATCAGGGTCTGGTATTTACCGTCGCCAAGCCGTTGCTGATGCTCAGCTTGAGCCGCTTTCAAGAGACTCGGCCGTGTGTAAAGGTCCCAGGCCGTGGCGGCCAGTACGCGGGCAGCCAGGTTCATTCCCTGGCGGCCGATAGTAGTTCCACCTGCAGCGACGACTTGCCACGAATGCCCCGGTGTCCCTGGTACGAAACAAGCGGTATTGAAACCTGCCGTCGGAACGACCCAGGAAACATCCCCGACGTCGGTTGATCCCATCCCGACGGTTCCGCCCTGGTCGATGACCTCACTGATCGAATCGAGTGGCTGGGGGTTTTCCAGGCTTTGTTGTAAGCGACTGGCAAACTTCGTTTCTTCTGCGTCGTAAGAAAGATCATTGAGGTCTTTCAAGTTGGTCATGCTAACTTGAGCGAGTGTATGGTTTGGCAGGATTTCCAGGATACCACCCTGAAAATTAATTTCCAGTTTCGTTTCGGTCGCCAAGGCGCCTGCTTGAGCACACAGGACCAGCCGCTGGTACAGGTCACGGACGACTTTTGACTTGGGATGACGAATGTAGTAATAGACTTCCGCGAAATCGGGGACGACGTTTGGTGCTAATCCGCCAGCGGTAATCACATGGTGAATTCGAGTATCGGAAGGTGTGTGTTCTCGTAGCAACTGGGCAGCGTGATTGGTAAGTTCTACGGCGTCGAGGGCAGAACGACCTTCCTCGGGCGATCCAGCAGCATGGGCACTCTTACCGTGAAACCGAAACTTGACCGCGTTCCTGGCCAGGCTGCTGCGATCTCCCGCTGCGTTCTTGCTACTGGGATGCCAGTGCAAGACAGCGTCACAGTCCTTGAATAGTCCCGCTCGGACCAGGAAGACCTTGGCGCTGCCCCCTTCCTCGGCGGGACAGCCATAGAAGCGGACGGTTCCCGATATTTTCCCGGCCTTGATCTGTTCGGCTAAGGCAATCGCGGCTGATGCCGAAGCAACTCCGAACAAGTGATGCCCACAACCCTGACCGTAGACATGGCCAGCTGCTTTTTGACGATAGGGGACGGCTTCCTGGGATAACCCCGGTAAGGCATCGTATTCGCCTAAGATCCCGATGACCGGTTGGCCTTTGCCGTAGGTTGCCGTGAAGGCCGTCGGGATCTTGGCGACTCCCCGTTTTACCTGGAAGCCGGCTGCCGTGAGAGTCTCGGCCAGTAGCTGGGAGGATTTGGTTTCCTGGTAGCCTGGTTCCGCCCAACGCCAGATCTTCAAGGCCGTTTCCCAGTCGGCTTCATCCCGCTGGTTGATGGATTCATAGAGAGCCGTCTTTTGGGCACTAGCCGATAAGGCCAGCTGACACGCTACCATGATGAGGCCGATCACGAACAGCTTAGCAGTTTGCATGGTTTCACCTTATGGTCGAGAGGTCTGGAAGTCACAAAGGGTCCTCGTAGTTGCTGGGCTGGAGCCCTGGATGGAGATCTATCATAGCGACCTGTGGCGACTGAATCGACAACCCGGCGAGGCAGATTTACGATGGTCTTGGAGATAATGGCCAGCACGAAGAGAGGTTTGCAGACCGCTGTTTTTCTTTCCCCGTCTGCTGTTGAACCGCTTTTCGAACCGATACACTGACATTTTCCCGGTAGCTTGCCTTTTAGGGGATTCGATTGATGATCAGGCGGCCAAAAAACTTCCTGCGTTGGCTGGTAATCTTGCTGGTGGGAACCCTTGGATGGTCAGGATTCTCGATGGCTGTTGCAGCAGATAAAGAGAAACAGGCCGCTGCGGCTGACAAGAAGCCGCAGCCTCTGTTTGTGGCGACGCCACTAACGGAGAAGAACCAGTTTACCGCTGGTATTGAAGGTCCCGCCTGTGACGCGGCCGGAAATATCTATGCTGTCAATTTCGCTAGGCAAAGTACGATTGGCCAGGTAAGCGATCGTGGCGTGGCGAAATTGTTTGTTAATTTACCGGCAGGCAGTACAGGAAATGGAATCCGCTTCGGTCGGCAGGGAGAAATGTTTGTGGCCGATTATACCGGGCACAATGTCTTGCGAGTAGATATTAAGACCAAGAAGATCACCGTACTGGCCCATGAAGAGAAGATGAACCAGCCGAATGATTTGACGATTAGTCCCGATGGTACCTTGTATGCCAGCGATCCCAATTGGGGAGCGGGAACGGGGCAGCTGTGGCGTATTGACCGTCAGGGTGGTGTGACGCTGGTGGCTACCAAGATGGGAACTACCAATGGTGTCGAAGTTAGCCCGGACGGTAAAACCTTGTATGTCAATGAAAGTGTACAACGTAACGTATGGGCATTTACGATTACGGCTAAGGGCCAGTTACAGAAGAAGCGGTTAATCAAGAAATTCCCCGATCATGGTTTTGATGGCATGCGTTGCGATGTCGATGGTAATCTGTACATCACGCGTCATGGCAAAGGAACCGTTGTTAAAATGACGCCGGCGGGAAAAATTCTGCGAGAGATTCCTGTGCTGGGCAGTAAACCGTCGAACATCTGTTTTGGGGGCCCAGATGGTTGCACGGCCTATGTGACGGAAATGGAACATGGGCGACTTGTTCAGTTTCGTGTTGATCGGCCAGGTCTGGCCTGGCAACGCTGGCAAAAGTGACAAGTAACGTAATTAGCTAAGGAGGTGAGAGGGTGCTGGCGGGAGAAATATACGGTCCAAAACAGATTAGGCTGGTCGATGTTCCGGAACCAGAATTGGATCCTGATGGATCCGGTGAGATTATTTTCCAGCCGGAGCTAAGCTGTTTGTGTGGCTCCGACATGTTGTTTTTTGAACAGGAACACCCCGAATACAAACCTCGCCTGGGACATTCGCTCCATGAAATGATTGGTCGCGTGGTGGCCACCAACGGAGAGCGCTACCAGGTAAACGACCGGGTGCTCTGCGTCCCTGAGGATCAAAACGGTCTCTGGGAACGCTACGTTGTCGATGAAAACCGGGCAATTCCAGTCGATCCACGACCTCCCGAGGATCATGCCTTGATGGCTCAACCATTGGGAACGGTGATCCTGGCGATGCAGCGAATTCCGCCCGTGCTGGGACAGAGCGTAGTGGTAATCGGTCAGGGCCCCATGGGGCAGTTGTTTTGTGCTACGCTCCGTAACCTGGGCGCTCGGCAGATTATCGCCGTTGACAAGCTTGGCTATCGACTTGAGACCAGTCTGAAAATGGGGGCGACGGATGTCGTTAATTCTTCGGAAGTGGACCCCGTGGAGACGGTGAAGAGCTTGACCGATGGTAAGGGCGCAGACCTGGTGATTGAAGTCGTGGGGCATACCGAACAGGTTCTAAACCTGTGTATTGACCTGGGCTGCGTGGACAGCAGGATTCTCTTTTTTGGTGTCCCGATGGACGTGATCCAAGAAATTCATTGGCGCAAGCTGTTCTGGAATCGACAAAACGTGATTACCAGCGTGGGGCCTGATTTTGCCACGGATTTCCCGTTGGCCATGCAGTGGATTGCCGAGGGACGGCTCGACGTTTCACCATTGATTACGCATCGCTACCCGCTATCGGAGTTGCAGCGGGCTTTCGATCAGTACCATGCGCGCGGTGACAACGGCCTGAAAATTCTCCTTGATTTCCCCTCGGCCCAGTGATTTATTTGCCAGGATCCATCTGCGAGAGCTCTAAGAAACACCCGCTGGATTGAAATAGTCGGGTGCCTGCTGCTCTTTCCATTTGATGTTACAGCCGAGGCTCGGTTGCTGGTCCTCTGAAACCGGTTGCCCGGCAAGCATCGCGTCGACAGCTTGTCGCAGATCTTCACCGCTGACGGGGATTCCCGAGTCCGGGCGACTGGAATCGAACTGGCCACGGTAGACCAGCTGGTGATTTCCGTCAAAGAGGAAAAAATCGGGAGTGCAAGCAGCGTGGTAGGCCTTGGCCACTTCCTGCTCTTCGTCATACAGGTAGGGGAAGATGTAACCCCGTTGCTCCGCCTCATGGACCATTTGCTCGGGGGAGTCTTGTGGATGATTGGAGACGTCGTTGGAGCTGATCGCGACAATGGCCAGGCCGGCATCATGATAGTCCCGCGCGAACTGGGCCAGCTGATCGGCAAGGTGGATAACGAACGGGCAATGGTTGCACATGAAGATGACGAGCAGTCCCTTGGCATCCTGGAAATCGCTACGGGAAACGGTCTGGCCATTCACGTTGAGCAATGAAAAGTCAGGAGCCGTGGTTCCCAAGGGCAACATCGTACTGGCAGTTTTCACCATGATCAGTTTCCTTCTGAAAAATCAGTCAGGCTTGTTCATACAAAGTGAGTTCAGGCAACAACCTACCATAAAGGAGATCCTCCAGACATGGGCAGGTCTTGGCAGTCGTATGCTCCTGACGGCGTCTTAACCCGCTGGCTGACTGACGCGTTGGAACAGCGAACAGGCGTTGGCCGTGGTCTGCTGGACCAGCGTTTCGTAAGGGACCTCCCGCACTTCCGCCAGGCAGGTAGCGGTATGAACCAGCAGTGCCGGTTCATTGGGCCGCTGACTGCGCTGGGGATGGGGAGAAAGGTACGGTGCGTCCGTTTCCAGTAGCAGTCGGTCAGTGGGAATGTCGGCTGCCACCGCTCTTAAATCGGTCGACTTTTTGAACGTGACCATGCCGGCAAAACTGATGTAGAGCCCCAGTTCCAGGCATTCCCTGGCCAGTGCTCCGTCTCCGGTAAAAGAGTGCATGACTCCCTTTAGCGGTCCCCGTTGCCGCGCTTCACGCAACATTTTCACGATATCGTCTCCGCAATCTCGCATGTGGACAATGAAGGGAAGCTGCAACTGCTGAGACAACCGCAAGTGACGATCGAAGTAATCCTGTTGTTGTGCGAACGGTGTGTAATCCCAATAGCGATCCAGTCCCGTTTCACCGAGGGCGACCACTTCCGCTGACTGGGCCAGTTGGACAACTTGATCCCAGTCGTTCTCTTCCGCTTCGGCACAGTAATTGGGTTGAATTCCTACGCTGGGAAACACACGCTCAAACTGGCCGGCAATTTCCAGGCAACGACGACTGGAGGCGAGCGTGGTAGCGACCGTGATAATGGTTGTTACACCGGCTTGTAAAGCACGCTGTACCAGGTCGGCCTGGTTGTTTTGAAACGCTTCCTCATCCAGGTGGGCATGCGTATCGAACAGGCTCATGAGTCATCCTGAATGGTATCGCTCGCAACGTTCCCTGTTCAAGCCAGCGCTCCCAGCAGCTGGCTGATCAAGCATCCGATTGGGTTGCGACCAGTTCCTGCAATGAATCCAGGTGGCCTTTGGCAGCGCCCAGCGCTTCTTCTGCTAATGCCTGCCCCAGGGGATTTGCATCGAGTTGATTAACGCACTCCTGAATGGCCACGATGTCTTTTTCCTGGTGTTCAATGATCACGCCCAGCAGGTAGTCGAGGGACAGGTCATGGCGGCCAGTAAACTCGATCGGGAACTCTCCCGCGACAAGCTTGCCGCCGTTGGAGAGAATCATCTCTCCCAGGTGGTCCGCAATTCGTTCGATTTCGCTGCTCATGGTTTCAAGGACATCGTCAGCTCCGTGAAACCCTTTGCGAATCCAGGGAGCGGCATAATGCACGTAAGCGGCAAACGATCGAGTATGGATAATTCGCAGCCGATTGAGAGTTGAGTTGGTTTCAGTCGCATTCATGTGATGGTTACCAGCGAGTTGTTCCCGGCTGCGATGTTACCGCCGGGGACTGGGTGGTCAATTAAAATAACGAGTCAGCTGCCGCCTTGGCAAAATCGTACAAGGGATTCCAGTAGACAATCAACACCGCGGTGGGGATTGTAAGCACGATGATATAGACACCCTGGCCGGATCTAAGGGGCAGCGAAACACTCTCGCGGCCTTCCACCGGATCATCAAGAATGGTTGTCTTGATCACGCGTAAGTAATAAAACAGGCTGATGACCGTGTTGAGCCCTCCAATGACGAGTAAGTACAGCAAGTAGTTTTGTGACGTAGCCGTATAGCCATCCGCCAGGGAGGCAAAAATGGCAAACTTGCCGATGAAGCCAGCCAGCGGCGGCAGTCCTACTAAACTAAACAACATCAAGGCCAGGCAAATCACGATGCCCGGACACTGTTTGACCAGGCCAGCGTAGTCCGCGATCTCTTCGCTTCCCATCTTGTTTCGCAAAAATGCCACGATGGCGAAAGCACCGAGGTTCATGAAGACGTAGGTGAAAATGTAGATCGCCAAAGCCGCCACGGCAGCATTCGCTCCCTCCACGTTAACCGCGACCAAGGCCATGATGGGAGGCAACGCCATCATCATGTAACCCGCGTGGGCAATAGTGGAATATGCCAGCATCCGCTTGATGTTCGTTTGTCCGTAAGCAGCCAGGTTGCCAAACGTGCAGGTAATCACTGCCAGCAATGCGATCAATTTGCCTATAAACGAACGGATGTCCTGCAGATTTGCGCTCTCTGCAACTGCCGCTGGGGCTTCCTGCGCCGAAATCGGCTCATCCGAGACGGCA
>JAYGDG010000685.1:0-5635 GCA_046583015.1 Pirellulaceae bacterium
CGAATGTAAACAACCTCCGATGCCCGCAAAGGTATAACACTCATGATACCAAGATTGGGGTCCATGTCCAATAGATTGCCCTAAAAATGCCTCCCGTTGGGCCCTCTCAAGGAGTCGTTTGGAGAGACGATTGATCGGCCCGAAATCCCTTAGTCAACAGAACTTCTGCATATCCAGTTCCACTGCCGCGCGTTAAACTGAGAGGATCATAGGGAACGTTCCGGCCCCAGTGGACGGTTCGTTTTTTGGTTTCGTGAAGAGTTTCCCGACGAGGGTATCTGTTCGTGGCAGAGGACACCAGTCGGTGGAGATAACTGATTTGCCCAGTAAGTGGAGAAACCGATGCCTGAATACCAGCAAGTGGCAGAGCGAGCGGCACGGGCAGGTGGAGCCGTCTTACAAGACTGGCTGGGTCGTATCGTGGCCAGAGAAAAAAGTCCTAAAGACCTGGTGACCGAAGCTGACGTTGCTGCTCAGCAGGTGATCCAGAAAACACTCCTCGAGGAATTTCCAGAACATGGTTTTCTCGGAGAAGAAGAGTCGATAGCAGACGACGAACATGCCGGCTCGCTGGACTGGTTGAGCGAATCTTATTGTTGGGTTGTCGATCCGCTTGATGGTACGGTCAATTATGTTCACGGTCTGCAGCCATTTGCCGTCTCCATTGCGCTGATGCAGCAAGGTCAACCGATCGTCGGTGTTGTCTATGATCCATGCTCTGAGGAGTGTTACAGTGCTGAGCTCGGCCAGGGTGCCCAACTCAATGGCGAACCTTTACAGTCTAGCGCTTGCGAGTCGTTGGACCAGAGTCTGGTAGCTGCCAGCTTTCCACCCGATGTGCCGCGAGGCGCGCTAGAAATCTCCCAATTTGTCGAAATGTTGCACCAGACGCAGGCACTTCGGCGTCTCGGATCCGCTGCCTTGAACCTCTGTTATTTGGCAGCTGGACGCCTGGACGCGTATTGGGCTACCAGTCCCAAGGCTTGGGACGTTGCTGCTGGTGTCTTAATTGCTCAGGAAGCTGGTGCTCTGATCACGGATTTGGCCGGTTTACCACTACAGTGGGGACAACCCCAACTTGCGGCAGCTGCTACCCCGCCGCTCCATCAACAATTGCTTGCTACGTTAGCAAATAGTGGTCTGTAGGGGGAAGTTAAAGAGAATCGGTATAAACTCTTTATTAACGCTTGAAGTCGGCGTAAAATAGGAGAATATCGGCGGCTTTCCAAATGTCTCGTCTCTTGGCTGGCAACCTGATCTCTTCAAAGGTAGATGTTATTTTGTTCGAGCGGATTCCCTCTTATATTTGGTTACTTGGGCTCAGCTGGTTGTGGCTGCCGTCGGCATCTGCTCAACCGCCCTCTGATCCTCCAGACCAGCCGCCTGTGAGGGCGACCAAATCGGTGGATGAAATTCGAGAAGCAAAGACGGAGATTTTCCATCTCAAGGATGCGCAGGGAAATCTCGTTAAGGTGGCAAATTTGTCGCTGGAGGAGTTTGAGCAGCTCTATAAACTGCGACGACAACTCCTTGGTTCCAAGGCACCGCCCGAATTTGCGATCGAAGAAGTTCTCTATACGGGACAGGCAACACGAACCCACGCGACGTTGAACGTGCGGCTTAAGATCAGGCTCGTGGTAGAGCAGACGAATGTCGAGTGGATTCGAGTGCCAGTGGGGTTTGTCAGCACGATTTTGCAGGAGCGCGCAACCCATACAGGTCCAGGCGACTTTTTTGTTACGCTCGATCCGACGGATGGTTACGTTTGTTGGTTGAAGGCTCAATCCAAATCAGCTCACACGGTTGGTCTTAAGTTAATCGTGCCGTTACAGAGTGCGGGTGATGAAACGCGACTTGTGGTTTCCGGGCCGCTGGCGAGATCACGGTTTCAGAAGTTTCGCGTGGCGACCGCCAAGGCGGAAGTGGTGGATACGGACTTGAGTGTAACCACTCAATCGACAGCTGCCGGTACGACCGACTTGACATTCGACTTCTCTGGTGGCGAGCTTCAATTGGCATGGCTGGGTGGCGACCGCATGGCACAGCAACCACCTGTGCAACTACTGGCAGTCACGGCAACACGCGTGACGATCAAGAGTCCTGAACAGATTACGGCTCAGTCCGAATTGACCGTCTCGGCAACGGGCGGTGAGATTAAGTCTTTTGAGGTTCGTTTGCCACCCGGGATGCAGATGTTGGATTTGCCTCAACAGGATTTTCGCATCACTACGCTCCCTTCCGAACCTGCCAAGAAGGCACCACCAACGGCTGGCCAGCGTCTGCTGGTCGTGCCGACCGTGCCCGGGGCGAATGCTAAGTTAGCCTTGGAAGCGATTTATCGACCGACCACCAGTGGGAAGGAGAAACCGGCTAAGACGAAACCGGTCTCGGCTGCTGAGCTTGCAGGATTTGAAGTGGTAGGGGCGGTGAAACAGTCTGGTAGCATCGATGTCGTGGTGGAGGGGAACTGGTCGTTGCAGTGGGATCATAGTGGGGATGTCCGTCGAGTAGACGACCGTCCTGAACGGGTTGGCCCTCAACAGGCTCAAGCGAGATTTGAGTTTTTTAGCAACCAGTACTCAATACGTGCTTCGGTGCGTCCCGAAAAAACTCGCTTGCGCATTGAACCTCGCTATATTGTGGGAGTCAGCTCAGATGAAGTGAGACTGGATATTTCCCTGGCCGGGCAATTGCGGGGTGGTCGGCAGATCTCCTTGTTGCTCGACTTGCCAGGATGGACCGTGGATCAAGTCGTTTCACGACCGGTTGAGTTGCTCGACTCGGAATTGGTTCAGATGGATCCGTCCGGCAAAGTACGTATTCCGCTGGCTTTAGTTCCAGAAGCGACGGGTGGCAAATTTGATTTGCAGATACTTGCTCACCGTGACGCCGATTTAGAGAAGGAATTGAAATTTACAGTGCCAAAGCCAGCGGTCGAAGAACCGTTGGGGGCAGCGATCATGACGCTGTTGCCAGCAACGGTGGTGATCAGCCCTCACGATAATATTGTCTTGACACCCCAAACGGAACAGATTCGTGGATTGATTCAAGATACCGTTCCAGAGGATACCGAAGGATGGAATCTGCCTCGCAGTCAACGTGAACTGTTGTTTTATCGGGAACGAGGCGATGAGTCGGCTCCGCTGTTTGTGGCAGATCCGGAAATTCGTTCCGGTACCGTCGTCGTGGCCGCTCGCGGAAAGGTCATGTTAGATTCCAGCACGGCCACGGTTCAACAGTTACTGACTTACCTGGTTGATTATGAACCAGTATCGCAGGTGCTGCTTGAGGTTCCCAAGGAGGTTACTAGTGATTCTGGTTTTCAGGTCTGGATGCAGAACGAACTACCAGATTCAGCAGTAGAGACTGTTCCGTCAGCGGGAAATCGCCAGTTGTTACCGTGGAAACTGGAATCAACCATCAAGCCAACAGGGTTGGCAGGTGAGGACGTTTCTTTGTCGCCACGGGCAGTTATTAGCGTATCGTTGCCGCAACAGCAAATCGGTTCATTTCGTTTAGCAGTTCGCTATCCCTACGATCTCGGGAAACTGGATTATGATGAATCGACGCTCGTGCAGATACCTTTGGTTGCTGTTCATCAAGTTGAAGGAATGACCTTCGAAGGTCACCTGCTGGAAGTCTCTTCAACGACGGACTTGGATGTTGAACCCGTCGGTGAAACGTGGTTGGGAAGTCCTCGACTTGTCGACAGCGAAAATCAACTGGTGCGATTGGAAGTATCTACAGGAACGCCTGCTCAGGAACTTCCCATGTCGGTTCTTTTGCGGAAACGATCCCAGCAGTCACTGGTAGTGGTGCGACAAGCCTGGTTGCAGACCTATTTAACGGCCATGGGACAGCGACATCGAGCCGTCTTTCGTTTGACCACCAATGAACCTCTTCTGCAACTGGTCTTCCCGGAGTCTGTTTCACTGGGTGCCGGTGATATTCGAGTGGCGATCAATCATCAACCGGTACTGCTTGAAGACTTAGTAATCTCTGCCGGAAGGAAATTATCACTGGCCGTTGGCCAACAACCCGAGCAAAAGGATTTTGTTTTAGAGGTTTGGTACTGGTCCCATCGTCAGTCGGTAGGGATGGGCCACTTAGAGGTAGAAATGCCGCAATTGGAGAATGCCCGTCGCATGGAACGGTTCTTTTGGCACCTGATCACCCCGGCTAACGAACACCTGGTAAATGCTCCGGCAATGATGACGGCCGAACAGCAATGGATGTGGAAAAACGGTGGTTGGGGGAGACAACCGAATCTCAGGCAGCAAGATCTTGAACACTGGATTGGTGCTACCGCTCAAGACCCAGTGCCGTCCAAAACGAATCAATATTTGTTTACCTCGATTGGCCCGGTGATCGATTTGCAAGTTCGCACATTGGGACGAGCCACGATTCTATTGATCGTCTCGGGAGTGACCCTGTTGATCGGACTGCTACTGATTTACGTGCCCGTTTTTAGGCATCCAGTGTCGCTGTTGTGCGTGGGACTGGTGCTGTTGTGTGGTGCTTTGCTGGCGCCCGAGAGTATTCTTCTGGTTTCTCAAGCGGCCGCTTTGGGGCTCGTGCTTGTCTTGGTTGCTCGCATTCTTAACTGGGTGGTGGTGCGGCGGCAGTATTATCGGTGGCCCAGTTTTGCTTATGGAGCGGGACTGATGGAAAGACAACCGGCAGAGCATTCCAAGTCACCGTTGGCACCGGATTTAACGGGTTCTTCAATGGCGACTACTTTCTCTCGGGAGCTACCGACTTCGGAGCCAGGCGCATGATTGAGCGAAATGGGATTCAGCAGAGAAGCTGACTAGTTGCGAGCTTCTTGATGATCAGCGCGTTTGGCTGTCTAGCGGTTCAGGCTCAGCAAGAATCACCGCCGGGCAATCGTCGCAACCCCCTTTATTTTCGGCGAGTCTACGTGCCCGCTGATAGTCTCGACGAAGTCATTAAGGGGACTATGCCGCTGAAACGGAAAAAGTTCACGGAGATGGTGGATGCGATTAACCGGAGTGCCCGGGATGGCCTGAGGTCCAGTGAAGTGCGAGTGGTTGCCGCGAAGTACTCGGCTCGCCTCGTGGGAGACGATTTGGTTGATGGCATCGCTCTACTGGAGATTGAGAAAGCTGCTGGTGACCCTGTGATGCTGTCGTTGTCACCCAACGGCCTGGCTTGGGGGCGACCTCAATGGGAAGCGGACACAGCAATCCCGGCAATGGCGGGCATGGATGCAACGGGAGACTGGTTTGTGTTGGTGGAAAAATCTGGACGCTTGAGAATCCCCTGGTCGCTAAAAGGAACAACAGTTGCTGGCAGTCGGAAACAGTTTGATTTCTGGATTCCCCCTAGCGCTACCAACCGACTGGAATTGCAGTTGCCTGAAAGGACGCTGCTCTCGGCTACCACGGGACTTGTAACGGCTGCTTTGAAATCGCCAAAACCCGACACCAAGGGACCGGAGAGTTTTAATAAACCGGCAGGTCAAGAGAGAACAGAATCTGTTCAGTCGACAGCCGATTGGGTTCTTCAACTGGGTGGCCATCAGAGATCCTTATTGACGGTTGCACCCCAGGACACATTCGAACCACGTGATGCGCTGGTGCTCTATCGGAAATCGACGAGTTATGAACTGTCG
>JAYGDG010000269.1:0-2034 GCA_046583015.1 Pirellulaceae bacterium
TTTCTTACCATAGCGAACCCTTTGAACCCAGAGGTTCGAGCTTCAATGGCCTGGAAATAACCCTCCACCGCAGTGATACGCGCTGCGGAGACTCGCAAACCGCTGCAGCGCAATGTATAAATCATCAAGCCCCATAGCAAACCGGCTAGAGGATTCGTCATGAGCATTCCTTTCTCTCGACTCTGGCAGTCGATCTTACTCTCTTTACTGGTCGTGCTCAGCGGAACCTGGACGCTGGTGGCCGCTGAAGAGCCTTTTGATTTGCTCATCCAAAACGCTCGTATCGTGGATGGTACGGGGAATCCCTGGTTTCACGGGGATGTGGCCGTCCGTGGCGATCGGATCGTGGCCATTGGCTCCCAACTTTCCGGGAACAGCAAACTGACCATTGAGGCTCAGGGTCTGGTCGTGGCACCCGGCTTCATCGACATCCATTCCCATTCTGACTATCTCTTGCTCGAAGATGGTCACGCGCAGAGCAAGATTCGCCAGGGCGTTACTACCGAGATCCTGGGGGAAGGTTTTTCCGCAGGCCCGGCCCAAGGTCGTCGCCCGGGTCGCCAGGTAACGGTCGGCAAGAAAACCTGGTAGTGGACCACGCTGGAGGGATATTTCAAGGCACTGCAAGAATCGGGCATTGCCACCAACGTCGGTTCCTACGTCGGCATTGGGGCGGTCTGGGAATCGGTGATGGGCAAGTCCTTTGATCGGCCTACTGAACCCCAACTGGTCGAAATGGAAAAGCTTGTGAAAGAGGCGATGGAGCAGGGGGCCCTGGGATTCTCCAGCCAGGTGATGATGCCACCCGGGTCCCTGGCAACCACCGAAGAAATTATTCGGCTCTGTCGCCAGGTAAAACCCTACGGAGGAATCTACTCAACTCATATTCGTAATGAAGGGACAGGGATTTTCGATTCGGTCAACGAGGCCATCACGATCGGCGAAAAGGCAGAGGTCCCTGTCGACATCATTCACTTGAAGATCGCCGATCAGCAGTACTGGGGCCGCATGTCGGAAGTGGTGGCCCTGATTGAGCAAGCCAGGGCTCGTGGTGTCAATGTCCAGGCAAATGTCTACCCCTACACCCGCGGCAATAACAACCTGGTCAGTATCATTCCTCCCTGGGCCCATGAAGGTGGCCGAGACAAACTGCTGGAGCGTCTCAAGGATCCGCCGACCCGCAAAAAGATCAAGCACGACATCATTCATGGTGTGGAAGGCTGGTACAACCACTACACGGCGGTCGGCGGTGACTGGAGCCGGATGTTGATCAGTGGCAACAATCGTTTTCGCGGCCTGACGATGGATCGCGTTTTTAGCTTGAGACATCCCAACCGCCAGAACCTCGATTTCCTGGAAGACTTCATGGACCTGCTGATTGAAGAAGGAGGGTCTGTCTCAACGGTCTATGCTCACCACACGGAAAAGGACATGAACCTGGCGCTTCAACAACCCTGGTGCTCGGTGGGGTCTGACGGTTCAGCTTACGCAATTGAAGGACCCTTGCGGCGCGGCAATCCGCATCCTCGCAACTTTGGTACGTTTCCTCGTGTCTTGGGACGTTACGTCCGCGAGCAGAAATTGCTGACGCTGGAAAATGGAGTTCGCAAGATGACATCACTCAACGCAGCCAAGGTCGGACTCAAGCAGCGGGGGATGCTGAAAGAAGGATATTTCGCAGACATTACCATCTTTGATCCCAAGCAGATCCTTGACCAGGCAACGTTCACCAAGCCATTTCAATATCCCACTGGCATCAAGGTAGTGATCGTTAACGGAACAATTGTTCTTCAAGACGAAACGCATACGGATGCCACACCCGGACGTGTGCTCAGAAAAACCAAACTCCCAACAAAACCCTAGCATTCTTGTGAGGCGAAAAAGTTTCAGTGACCACACTGCTTAATCGGCTCTCTAGTTCTGCTAAAATATCTCCTTACTAAACGATCACTTAACCGTTTCCACCATTGAGGGCTCGCCTGATGAGAAATTTAGCTACCGTACTTAGCATTGGTTTCCTGTTGACCTGCAGTT
>JAYGDG010000279.1:0-1633 GCA_046583015.1 Pirellulaceae bacterium
CTCCCGAGAACCGCTTTACGGTCACCTACTGCCCGGGCCACTTGTCGGCCCAGGAAATCGAAGGGGTCGGCTACCAGTATGCCGATCTGGGTGAGCAGTTAAGCCGTTACGATCCGGCTCGGCTGACCGACGGTTGGAACACGGGCTCCGACGGCGAGCGGTTCTTCTTTATCCGTAACCCGGCGCTCGGCCTGTGGGCCCAGCAGGATCGGGTCGGCTAGGCTCTCTGCCGCGGCAGGCGGTTGTTTCCTGGTGGGAAATCCAGCACAATGGCATAAGTCATCTCGGGAAACGGTCACACGAATTTTCACTATAGGAAATCGACATGCGTCACTGGCTATTCGCGGCCCTTTTGGCAATCCTGTTCAGCAGCATGACAGAGCCGGCGGCCGCGCAGCGACTGCGGCGACGTGCCCCGGCGCCCCTACCGACCCCGGTTCCGCTGTTCGACGGCCAGTCGCTCGCTGGCTGGGTAACCGCCAAGGGAGAGCCGGTCACCGCGGGCTGGGAAGTGGTCGATGGCATGCTCATTCTGAAGGAGCGGAGCACGAGCATTTACAGCGAGCGGGAATACACAAATTTCATCCTTGATTTTGAGTGGAAGATTACCGACGGAGGCAACAGTGGCGTGAAGTACCGCATTCGCAGCTACGGGAATGCCCTGTTGGGAATTGAATACCAGCTGCTGGACGATCTTAAATACAAGTACCAGTCAGACCACATCGGCAGTACCGGTTCCATCTACGCCCTCTACGAGCCCCGCGCCGACAAGCCGCTCAATCCGGTCGGGGAGTTTAATCACAGTCGTATCGTGGTGCAGGGGAATCGGCTGGAACACTGGTTAAACGGTGTGCAAATTGCATCGGCGATCGTAGGATCGAGGGAATGGTACCAGCGGGTGGCGGCCAGCAAGTTTGGCAAGCGGTCGGGCTTCGCTGAAAATGCCAGTGGCAAGCTGATGTTGCAAGATCATGGTCACCCGACCTGGTTTCGGAGCATTACGATCCAGGAGTTAGCCCCGACGCGATCACGGCGGTTATCTGGCCTGTTGCGCCGCTGATGCTGCTGGCGGCCAGGAAAAAAACCGAGAGGGAGAAAGAGGAAGAGCTGGGCATGAAAAACAAGATATCGCTACTCTTGCTGCTGGTCTGCCTGTTTAGTTGTGGCTGCTCATCTTATAACAGCAAGTTCAAGAAGGTCGTGGCAAAAATCAAGAAAGACCAGCTTTTCAAATCGCTTGACGGCAAGCTGCGTTACGAGATGGAGGGGGGCACCTCCGAAGCCAAACCTTTCGTGGCTCTCTTGTACCTGGATTGCGTCGACTCAAAAACCAACGAGGCCCGTTCCTACCGCTGTCGCTATTTCTACCAGCTCACCTGGATTGAGGGTCAGGACCGAGACTGGAATTGGGCACTGGCAATGGTCGAGGAGGCAGATCCTGAGGGTGAGTGGATCGTTTCGGATGTCATCGAGAACCGGCCAGACTTCATCAAGATGTTACGACCCTGAGCGCTGGCGCCTGCGGTAGCCGGTTGCGAGGCGGAGGGCAAAAAGCGAGTTGGGCGGAGTTGGCTGGATCTTGCAGGGAGCGGACTTTGTCTTACAATCGGTTATCGATGGGCCGTTGATGGGC
>JAYGDG010000462.1:0-5476 GCA_046583015.1 Pirellulaceae bacterium
CACCATGGATCGTTCCGTAGAAGCGGTCAAACCCGCGTTGCAGCGGCCAATTGTCCTTAGGTGGTGACGTGAGGTTGTTGGCCAGGTAAGGCGTGACGTGCCATTTTCCTGACATGTACGTCGAATAACCAGAAGTTTTCAATACCTCGGCCATGGTCATGCACTTGCGATTCAACTGGCCTCGATAGCCCTCGACCTTTCGGTCGTTCATCATGTGTCCCACGCCGGCCTGGTGAGGGTAAAGGCCGGTCAGCAGACAAGCCCGAGTCGGACAGCAACGGGCCGTGTTGTAGAACTGGGTAAAGCGAAGCCCACCTGCCGCCAGCGAATCAAGGGCGGGTGTCTTGATTTCACCACCGTAACAACCAATGTCCGAGTAACCCATGTCATCCGCCAGGATGACGATAATGTTGGGCCGTTGAGCCGGCTCGGCGCCACTCACCAAAGGGGCAAGTACCGGGGCGAGCAGCACTAGCAAAGACGCAAATATGGAATTCAACAGGGTCTTCATGGAAATCACTCTCTAGAAAATGCGGGGACCATCGGGCAAGTCGTCTGTTATTTTTTCTTCTGTCCCAAGGGAGTCGCCTCGGGAACGTTGGTTTTCGGAAGCCATTTTACATGCTCGGCAATGACCGACTGGTATTTTTCCTGGGTAGCCAGGTTCATCCACTCGTGCGGATCATTGCGGTGATCATAAAGTTCTTGCGTACCATCGGTGTAGCGGATGTAACGCCAGTGTTCACTGCGCACCGCATGGTTATTTCGTTTGTAAGTTGTGATCGCCGGACGGGTCCAGGCGGCCTGGCTATCTTTCAGTAAGGGCCCCAAACTGGTCCCTTCCAAACCATCACGTGCCGGCAATCCACACAATTCCAGCAAGGTGGGATAGAGGTGCAGCAACTCGACAGGTCTGCTACAGCGTTCTCCCTGCTTACCACCTGGCACAGAAATAATCATGGGAACCCGCGTGCTACTCTCCCACAGCGACTGTTTTGCCCAGCGCTGTTTTTCACCCAGGTGAAAACCGTGATCGGAAAACAACACGATGATCGTGTTGTCCGCATAGGGACTCTTATCCAGTGCGTCCAGCAACCGTCCGACCTGGGCATCGGTAAAGCTGACGCAGGCAAGATATGACTGAACTGCATCCTTCCAGTGATCCGATTCCACGAACCATTTGTGAGACGGCGGCAGCGGATTAGTCGTCAGTTGCACGGCTCCCGTGGGCAAATCGTCCCGGTCATCATCTCGTACAACCGGCAGTTTCACGGCAGTCCTCGGCCGATCGTCGAAAAATCGCTGGGGAGCATACCAGGGAACATGGGGTCGATAAAAACCAACGGCCAGGAAAAATGGCTTCTGACGCTTGATCTGCAGCTTCTCGATGGCCCAGCTGGCATCCACAAAATCGCTGAATTTCTCTTCTTCATACTGTTGTGGGCCGAAATCCCACAGTCGGCTTGAACTTCCAGTATCGGTCACAATCTGCTTGTCGATCTTCAACCGTTGACCAGGACGCGGGCCCACGGTCTGGAACGATGGCCCATCCACACGGGAACCATGATAGATTTTTCCAGTCGTTAGCGTTCGGTAACCATGCTCGGCAAAATACTGGCTCAACGTGACCCGCGTCTTGTTGTTTGGAGTAGTCCGAAACCAGGGTCTGTTAACGTAAATCCCAGTCGTCGAGGGACGCATTCCCAGCATCAGGCTAGTTCGAGAGGGGTTACAGATCGGTGCCTGGCAATGGGCATTGGTAAAGAGGACACCGCGCTTGGCCAGGCGGTCAATATGAGGCGACTTGGCCTGGGGATGTCCTCCCAGGCAACTGACCCAGTCATTCAAGTCATCGATGGCAATCATTAAGACGTTGGGACGGTCGGCTGCCTGAGTGGTACAGGCAAACATCGACACCAGCAGGAAACTAAAAATAACCGCTCTGAAAGTCGCTCGCATTATCGATTCCTTAGCCTTTTCTCGGATGAGTCTTAATGACTACCAGCGTAACGCGCCCAGTACCGCCTGACAATCTTGCGCCATGTTAGCTGGCAAGAAGTTCGTCGATTGTCTTTAGTTTTTAATCGTGACGAAGAAACAACCAGGGATTATGATATAACGGCCTGTTAGAAATACAGTCGTAACCCACCGAGGCTTTTCCATGCTAACGGTCCTGAGCAATCGACGACGAGTCTGCAACGGACTTACCCGTCGGCAACTGCTGCAGGCAGGCGGGGCAGGATTATTTGGCCTTAGCTTGCCTCAGGTACTAGCAGCTGAAGCAGCTCAACAACCGACGAAAGCACGTGCCAAGTCGGTCATTTTCGTCTACCTGTTTGGTGGCCCCAGTCAGTTGGAGACCTTCGACTGTAAACCGAATGCGCCCAGCCATATCGTCGGGCCCTTCAAGACCACGGCAACGGCAACTCCTGGACTGCGCTTCTGTGAGCATCTGCCTATGCTGGCCAAGCGAAGTAACGATTTTTGCTTGATCCGGACACTCAACCATCCACAAAATGATCACAACGCATCGCACTACATCCAGACGGGGCATCCGATGCCGCCAGCCGAGCGCGGTCCCTCCAATGTGAATGCAGCCCCCAATGACTGGCCTTCCATCGGATCGGTCATCAGCTACCTGGATCGCCGCAACGGGCGGCCCGGCCACCGCACGATACCCAGTTACGTTTATCTCCCCAATCGACATGGTGAAATTCAACTGGGTGGACAGTACGATCGACTCGGTCAATACGCAGGCTGGCTTGGATCTGAATACAATGCCTTTGCTACCAGGATTCACAAACGTAAATCTGGTGACAACCCATACTACCGAGACTGTACGGACGAGGAACTCAAGTTTCGTTTCACGGGACTTGAACTGAACAAGGGAATAACCGTTGACCGGCTGAACCGTCGACAATCGCTGCTAGCGCAATTCGACCAGTCGCGGCGTGCGTTGACCCAATCTCGCCAGGTTGAACAGTTTGGCGATTTTCGCCGAGAAGCCTTCGAGATGGTGATGTCAGACCGCTTGCGACAGGCATTAGATTTGCAGAGCGAATCAGCCAAGTTGCGAGACCGCTACGGCCGCAACCTGTTTGGACAATCGCTGATCGTGGGCCGCCGGATGATCGAAGCGGGAGCCCGTTTTACCACCGTCATATGGGACATGAGTGACGGAGCTGACTCCGGTTGGGATTCGCATGACGGCCTGACCGCCAGTCTGAGAGACCACCTGCTGCCAGGACTCGACCGTGGTTTTTCGGCGCTGCTCGATGACCTCCGCGAACGTGGCCTGCTGGATGACACGCTGGTTGTCTGCTGCGGCGAAATGGGACGCACACCCCAGTTCCTGAACCGGGGTAACTCGGATGGGCGAGACCACTGGAGTTACTGCTTCCCGGCCATTCTTGCCGGTGCGGGCATCAAGGATGGGCTTGTCTATGGGCAATCCGATCGTCACGCGGCCTATCCACTGGAAAAACCTGTCTCGCCGGAAGATCTCACAGCAACCATTTTTCACAGCCTCGGGATTAACCCGCATACTCCCTTGTTGAACAAGCAGGGCCAACCGGTCGCACTGGTCAACAACGGCCATGTGGTTCAAGAACTTTTTTCCTGAATCGAACATCATGAAACAACTGATTGTCATCACCCTGGTATTGCTTGCTGGCCTGGCAACTGCCGCAGAACCGGCCAAGCTTAAGTTTGAAACGTATTCAGGCTACTTTGTCTCGAACAAGTTTGAGCCTAAGGCAGCAACTTCTTTTGTGACGGCCCGTGACCAAAAGCAATTCGACCAGGTTTTCGGAGTCGCCTTCGTGATGCGAGACAAGTCACATCGACTGGCCACTGATGCCTTCAAGTCTCAACTGGTACTGGCTGCTATCAGGCGCGGCATGGCCTTCTGTACCTACCGGGTCACATCAGTAGCTGAAAAAGATGGTGTCGTCCAACTGCGTTACAAGACAACTGCCAAGAAAAGCGACTCGGCCAGTTTCGCCTGCCCACTGATCGTCTCGATCCCGCAAGGAAAATACCGGGCGATCGAATTCCACGAAAACGATAAGCTCGTAAAACGCCTGCTGATCAAGGGCAAATAGCCACCAGCCATGGCAGCTTACTGCAACACCTTGAGCTTGATGTTCTTGTACCAGCAGTCGGCGCCATGATCTTGCAGGCCGATATATCCCAGCCGCGGGTGGCTCTTATAGACCACGTCGAATTTGTGGTCGCTGCCATCCGGTCGCTTGTTCGGCTCTGAAAACTGATCCGTATCCATACGGGAAACACGTTTCCCGTTAATGGAAACGGAAATTAGGTTCCGGTTACAGAACAATTTCAATTCGTTCCACTGGCCGGCTGGCTTCATGGCATTTACGCGCGGCTTTACCAGGTCATAAATAGCACCCGTATCGTGATATCCCGCGGTGGCCGTGTCATCAATGGCAATTTCAATTCCATTGAAGCCCACATCTTTGCCCGCTCGCGGTTGCAGTGACGAGGTGCGGAAGAAAATGCCACTGTTACATCCCTGGCTGATCTTGAAATCAAGCCGGAGCACAAAATTCTCCCACTTCTTTTCGTGGATCATCATGTAATGACCCGACTTGTGCGGATTAATACTCCCCTCTTCAATCGGTCGTTGACTCGGCTTGGTTTCACTGGTGACCCAGCCATCGAGCGTCTTACCGTCAAACAACAAGATCCAGCCCTGCTGTTTTTCTGCTTCGCTGAGTTGATTATCAGCAGCAGCAGCAAGGCTGCCTGACAGGACCAACAACAACATCAGGCATCTGGAACAATACATAGCACTCAATCTCCCCAGCAATGTGTCTCTCTTCAGGAAGAGAGCAACGGTCGCACCACGTGTCCATGCACATCCGTCAAACTGACGTCACGACCGCCAAAGCGGAACGTGAGCTGTTCATGATCTAATCCCAACTGGTGAAAAATAGTGGCGTGGATATCCTGGATCATCAGTTTATTTTCGACCGCCGCGTTGCCAAATTCATCCGTTTCTCCATAAGCCGTGCCACCACGAAAACCACCACCGGCCAGGAAAATACTGTACCCATTGACATGATGATCACGCCCTGCCGACGCGGAGATTTTCGGAGTGTGCGGGGTTCGTCCCATTTCTCCCGCCCACACGACAATGGTTTCGTCCAGCAGGCCACGTTGTTTCAAGTCCAGGATCAGGGCCGTCACTCCCTGGTCCGTGATCATGGCGTTTTCATTGTGATACTTGACGATATTTCCGTGTTGATCCCAGGGCGAATTGTTAGAGTGGGTTAAGGGGCAAGTAATCTCGATGAAACGGACACCACGTTCCACCAGTCTGCGGGCGCGCAAGCACTGCAACGAGTAATGTCTCTTGTATTCACTTTCACTGTCGAGCCCGTACAACTTACGCGTCTGCTCAGTTTCATCTGACACATCTGCAATGTGCGGAATCGAAGACTGCATTAAGAAC
>JAYGDG010000491.1:0-2199 GCA_046583015.1 Pirellulaceae bacterium
AACCGTGCTGGATCAAGTAGGGCGAAGGCCAAGCTGCTGGCGAAATCGCCTGGATCCACGGGGATGACTCATGCCTTTAGTTAAGGCTGCAGGCCCTGATCCCATCTAATCGGCAATTAAGACTCTCTCCAAGAGACTTGCATGGCGCCTCTCCAGGAGCCATAACAAGGTTGCAGAGCCCTGGTCCCGAGCGGGAAACAACTGGCCTTAGGCGGTTTCTCGACACCAACAACTTATCGGAGTAAATCATGTCCCAGACAACACGATTGCTATGCCTGTTACTCAGTCTACTGCTACTACCGGCAGGTCTCTACGGGCAGAAAAAGTCAGACTTCACACAGCTGTTTAACGGCAAGAACCTCGATGGCTGGAATACAACCGGCAACTGGAGCATGGAGAAAGACAATACCATTACACTCAAGCCACGACCGGGCGAAACCGGCTGGCAGCGCTACAAGGACTACCTGACTACCAATCGTCAGTACGGTAACTTCGTCCTCGATCTCGAGTTCAAGTTCAATGCCAAGGGCAACTCTGGTGTCTTCATGCACGTGGGAGATCTTAAGGACCATGTGAAAAGCGGGTTCGAGGTGCAGATTCTCGACACCTACGGAAAAAAGAACGTTGGCAACCACGATTGTGGTGGCGTGATTGGCGCCGCTGCACCAAGCAAGAACATGGTAAAACCTGCCGGCCAATGGAATCGATATATCATCACGCTCAAGGATCAGCAGTTGCAAGTCATCCTCAACGACGAGCAGATCATTGATCTGAACATCAGCAAATCGGAAATCAAGGATCGGCCCACCACGGGCTACATCAGCTTTCAAGACGAAGCCAAGCGGATTTGGTACCGCAACGTCCGCATCAAGGAATTGAAGTAGGTGCCGCCGCCGAGGCAGTGTTCGTGGAGAAACCGCTGTGACTGGAACTCTCTTTACCAACGTCAACATTCTGGACGCCAGCGGCGCGGATCCATTTCCCGGTGAAGTTCTTGTAGAAGGCAACCGAATTTCTGCCCTCAGCCGTGACGGTGAAACTTTGTCTGCCAGCGGCGCCCAGGTCATCGATGGTGGTGGCACCGCAACGCTGATGCCAGGATTAATCGAATCCCACGCACACTTGAGTATTGACAATACCGACGACCTGGCCAAGATTGGCATGATTCCGCCGGAAGAAAATACGCTGATCACCATGCGCAATGCGCGTTTCTACCTTGACTGTGGCATTACCAGCTGCATCAGTGCCGCCGCTGCCAAGCCGAGGCTCGACGTCGTGATTCGCAATGCCATCAACGCCGGGGAAATCGCCGGTCCGCGCCTGCTGGCCGCCAGTCCATGGCTCACCGTGACCAGCGGACTGGGGGATCTGCGCATGCTTCACATGCCGGATCTTTCCTCGATGGCTATCGTCCTCGATGGTCCCGAGCAGTTCCGCCGCCAGACCAGGGAGCTGATCCGCGAAGGTGTCGACATTATCAAGCTGGTCATCTCCGGGGACACGTTCGTACCTCACGCTCCGTCGGAAGCGACCGTGATGTCCGAAGCTGAAGTAGCAGCGGCGGCCGAGGTTGTCCATGCGCATGGCAAACGAATGAGTGCCCATGCACGAAGTGCGGATGCCGTGAAGATCTGCGTTCGACAGGGGGTGAAAGTTATCTACCATGCAAATTTCCTGGACGAGGAAGCACTGGACATGCTGGAAGCCAACAAGGACTGGGTCTTCGTCAGCCCGAACATTGGTTTCACTGCCATTGCCGCCTACGAAGGTGAGCAGTGGTTCACCGAAGAGCAGGTTCAGAAGTTCGGGTTTCGCGAAGAGCTGGCAGGTGCCGTGAAAGGACTCAAGGAACTGCAGCGACGTGGCGTGCGGATTCTCGGTGGTGGCGACTATGGCTTCGGGCTGACACCACACGGTAACAATGCCCGTGACTTGGATCACCTGGTTCGTCATTGCGGGTTCACACCGATGGAGGCCATTCTGTCGATGACCAGGGATGGTGGAGCGGCCATGGACATGCCCGAGGAACTTGGCCAGGTTCGCGAGGGTTTCCTGGCGGACCTGCTGTTGGTCGAGGGGAATCCGCTCGACGACCTGCTGTTACTGCTTGACCGCGACAGGTTACAGGCGGTTATGAAAGACGGCGAATTGCACAAGTGTGCCAAGTTAGATAATGCCGGCTGATCGGCTCACAGAAAC
>JAYGDG010000514.1:0-1674 GCA_046583015.1 Pirellulaceae bacterium
TCTTTTGGCGATCAGATGACGGAGGTAAGACGTGGAGCAAGCGGGAGCCTCGACCCGACGTGGCAGGGCGAGAATTTTCCCTCACCTGTTTGTCCGATGGGACGCTGCTGATGCCCTGTCATTTCTTGAGCAGCGACTCGGTCAACAAGGCAGGCCACACCTATAGCAAGGTATTCCGATCTGTCGATCGCGGTAAAACTTGGACGGAAACCCGCGTGGGCCCAGAGGGATTTCCTGCCCGCGCAGCCACCATGAACGATTGGACCGCGTTTGAAGTTCCTGATCCCAAGCGCCCAGGCAAACAGCTGACATGCTTAGGCACTAGTATGTCCCATGGTGGCAAGCAGGCACCAGGCCACGTGTTTTTGTGGCGGAGTCGTGACAGGGGCAAGACTTGGGATAAGTCACTTAACCCAAATACGCAGGGCTGGAGCGATGTGGATGGTTTCTTTTGCCAGAGTGTCACTTACGCCGGCCAGCGCAATCGACTGCTCCATGTAGTGCGTGTTGACCGCGGTGGTCCCCATTGGAAATTACCGGTGAGGCCCGGGGAGACCCTGGCCGGAAATGATAACGCCGATCGCATGATGCTCTGGCTTTCGACCGATGGTGGTCATTCATGGCGCAAACAAAAAGAAGGCGGCCGCTTTGGCATTTATGGTGAGATGTATCCCCGTTTCCTGAAACTGGCTGACAAGCGATTGTTGCTGACCTTTACGGTCCGCAGCGGTGCCACTGATGGATATCCACTGGGCGTGCGAGCGATTGTCAGCGATGATGATGGTGAGAACTGGGATTTTCGACACGATCGCCTGGTGATCAGTTATGAAAACCAGGGTGCCAGTGGAGGCGGCTTTGGCAATACGGTGCAAAACGCCGATGGATCGCTTGTTTCCTGCTATAGCTATCGCGGACAAGATGGAAAAACGCACGTAGAAGCCGTCCGCTGGCAGTTACCCGCTTTGAAGAAGTAATCCTTGAAAAAAGCGAAGGAATATGATGACACGATTTTTGCGCCGCGCTCGGCTGGGTTTGTTGTGGATCAGTTTAAGCCTGCTGGTGAACCAGCTGGAAGCTCAACACGACTACAAGGTCTCTCGTAATTTGATTCGGGCCGGAAAACATCAGCAAGCATTAGAAGTGCTGGAACAGCGAATAGCCAAGTTTTCCAAGGATAGCGAATGGGTTTACCAAAAGGCGATTGCACTTGGCCAATTGGGTCGTGTGCCGGAGGCGATGTCTCATCTGCAGCGATCTCTTGCGATGGGAGTTCCGACCGGGCGGGTTGCTTCCGATTCTCATGATCTGTTAAAGCCGCTGGCCGCAGAAAAAGCGTTTCAGGCGATCGTCCAGCAGCACGCAAATCAGCCGGTCCAGGGACCGATGGTCGGTTCGGTCACCGATTCCACGGCCCGAATTTGGCTGCGGACTGCCCGGGCAGCCACCGTGCGGGTTGTTCTGACAGGAACCGATAACAAGAAGTTGCAATGGGCAGGGAAGACGACGGCAACCAGTGACTTTACTACCATCATTCCCGTCGGACCCCTGGCGAGTGATACCACGTACCAGTACCAGTTGGTCGTTAATGGAGAGCCGGTCAGGCTACCTTATGAAAGTCGGTTTCGTACCTGGCCCAAACAAGGCTCTGGCGTGAAGTTTCGCTTTGCTTTTGGG
>JAYGDG010000610.1:0-2638 GCA_046583015.1 Pirellulaceae bacterium
ACATCGACATGCATTATGTGCTCGACAGGCCCCACTTGAACGACGGGGCTCGCGTGGCGCGTGTAAAACCCCGTTACAACGAAGATGTCAATCAATGGTGGCTATGCGATGAGGGGCGCTACGGCTTTGACTGGTTGGACCAGCAACGGCTTGTCGAGGTAGATGGGCCGTCCGCTGAAGAAAGCGACTGGGAGCAGGCCCTCACGTCGATCTCGGCGGGTCTAAACCAGGTGCAGGACGGTTCGCGAATCGGCGTGATTGCTTCGGCTCAGCTTACTAACGAAGAGTTGTTCCTCATCCGGGAGATTTTTCAGCGCTCGCTGGGAGCCACCGTTACCACGGATGTCCCAGAAGAGCCAGGTTTCTGTGATGACTTTCTTATCAAGGCGGACAAGAACCCCAACACCCGTGGAGCAACCTTGCTGGGCCTGGCAGGCGAGCAGAGCCAGCCCGGGGCGGAACAAGTCATTGACGATGCACTGGCAGGAAACCTCGAGGTCCTGTGGGTCTTCGGGCACGACCTCGGACAACTTTTCGGTGAAGAGAAGGTTCGGCAGCTCGCGGAGAAAGTGCCTCTGTTTGTCTTCTCAGGCACGAACGAGAACCCCACCACCTCGGCTGCCGACTGGGTCCTTCCCACGGCAGGCTACGTGGAGAAAGACGGGACCTTCGTCAACTGTCATGGTCGTCTACAGCGGATTGGTTGTGCTTTCAAGCCGCTGGCCGATTCACGCGAGGATTGGCGCGTTCTCCTGCAACTGGCGCAGAAGCTGCGCCTGCCGTTTGACTGGCAGGAACCAGAGGAGATTTTCGCAGGGCTCGCCGAGTCGCTCGTGCCGTTCCAGGGACTCAATTATGACGTTATCGGTCCACAGGGAGTCGAGGTAGCAGCGGAAGGGATGGCCCTGTCATGATCGAAGTCTTCATCATCAAGTTCATCCTGGCGGGCTTCGTGTTATTCATGGTGCTGAACTTTGCGGGATTTCATACCTGGGTGGAGCGAAAACAGTCCGCTCTCATCCAGGACCGCATTGGAGCCAATCGCGCCAGCATTTTTGGGTTTCGACTGATGGGACTCTTCCATCCCCTGGCCGATGCAATCAAGATGTTCTTCAAAGAAGACCTGGTTCCCAAGGGTGCCAACAAGACGCTCCATACCCTGGCCCCCATGTTCTCGGTCTTCTTCGCCCTGATGGCCTTCGCGGCCATCCCGTTTGGTCCTCCCCTGGAACTGGGAGGCCGGGTGATCGAGCTCCAGGTGGCCAAGATCGACGTGGCGCTGCTCTATATCTTCGCCATGCTCTCGTTGGGGGTCTATGGAGTCATCCTCGCTGGCTTTTCCTCACGCAACAACTATGCAATCCTGGGCGGCTTAAGAGCAGCCGCGCAAATGATCTCGTATGAGATCGCCCTTGGTGTCGCCGTGGTTGGTGTCATCATGGTCTACGGAACCATGGACCTGGGTCAGATGGTTAAACTCCAGGGGGCACGGCCTGACAGCTGGATGCCCCACTGGGGTATCTTCGTTCAGCCGGTGGCCTTTGTGATCTTCTTGACGGCAGCCCTAGCTGAAACCAAGAGAGCTCCTTTTGATTTGCCGGAAGGCGAGTCGGAGATCATCGGATACTTCGTGGAGTACAGTGGCATGAAGTTCGGGATGTTCCTGTTCACCGACTTCCTGGAGACCATCATGGTGGCCTGTTTGGCAACCACGCTCTTCTTCGGCGGCTGGCAGGTGCCCTTCCTCGTGACATACAACCCGGACACATTGGACTTCTTGGCCACGCCGTACTTCCGCTTCCCTTGGGGAGAGGTACCTCTCGTTTCTAACTGGATGTACGTCTTGCTCGGGATAGCGAGCTTTGTAACGAAAGTTGTGATCTTTTGCTGGGTCTTCATGCAATTACGTTGGACCCTGCCTCGCTTCCGCTACGACCAGCTCATGACGCTGGGCTGGAAAGGACTTTTTCCAATCGCAGTGGCAAACGTTGTTGTCACGGCCGTAGTAATCCTCATTTTCGAGGGAGTGTCCTGATGGCCAAAAAAGTTGTTCGCAGGCCCCAGCTGACTTTCTGGGAGAAGCTCTACATTCCCCAGGTCCTGACCGGCCTCAAGATCACTTCCCGCCACTTTTTCCGCAACCTGTTTCTCCATATTGCCCATCGTTTCGGATTTTCCAGGCACCGTCGCGCTGGGGTCACCATCCAGTATCCCGAGGAGCGGCGGCCACTCTTTTCACGCTACCGCAGCCGACACCGGCTCACGCTGCGAGAGGACAAGACCCCTCGATGCGTGGGGTGCATGCTCTGCGAAACGGTCTGCCCGGCCAAATGCATCACCATTGTCCCTGGGGAACATCCTGACCCCCACGTCGAGAAATATCCGATCCGCTTTGATATCGACTTGGGCGTCTGCGTTTACTGCGGGTATTGTGTCGAGGTCTGTCCCGAGGATGCGATTCGGATGGACACCGGAATTCTCGATTTAGCGTCTTACTCGAGGGAGGGCATGCAACTGGACATCCACCAGCTCATGGACCCTGAGCTGCGCAAACCGGTTACCGAATGCAGCCTGGATTTTCCCCACCAGTGCGAGGTAACGGGTGGAGAGATGAAGGGTGGTTGGGCTCAGGTCAACC
>JAYGDG010000651.1:0-1659 GCA_046583015.1 Pirellulaceae bacterium
ATCTATGAAAACACGGCGCCGCGAGCGGCCCGCACCGCTCCGGTTAAGACCAGCTTGCCACTAGAGATTCCCGCCGGCAGCCGGATTGCCCTGGTGGGGAACACGCTACTGGAAAGGTCACGGTTTTTTGGCCACTTTGAGACGCTCCTCCAGCAGCGGTTTCCAGGGCATAACCTGGTGGTACGTAATTTAGCCTGGTCGGCCGATACGCCTGATATCCAGGTCCGCCCGGCTAATTTTGCTGATTTAGACCAGCACTTGACCCATGAGAAGATCGACATCATCTTTGCCGCCTATGGTTTTAATGAATCGTTTGCCGGTCAGGCTGGTTTGCCCGCTTTCCGAGAAAGCCTCTCCACCTACATCAAGGTTTTGCAAGCGAAATCATTTAACGGCAAAACGGGACCCCAGATCGTACTGGTTTCACCGATTGCAAATGAGAATATTACTGGCGTACCGGCAGCCGACCTGAACAACAACCGCATCAAGGTTTACCTGGAGGCGATGCGGTCCGTCGCCAAGGAACAGGGCGTTGGATTTGTTGATGTTTTCACTGATACCGCAGAGGCCATGGGAGACCCCCTATCCAACCTGACGCTCAATGGCTGTCACTTAAACAAAGAAGGGAACGCGATCTTTGCTAAGTCACTCTACGAGGGTGTCTTTCTGGAAACAGCACCGGCTGTTAATGAGCGAGTGAGGCAGGTGGTCAGGGATAAGAACCAGCAGTATTTTCGCCGCTACCGACCAGTAAACACGTTCTATTACACGGGTGGTCGAAACAAGAGCTATGGCTATCTTGATTTTTTGCCCGCCATGCAAAACTTCGACATTATGGTAAGGAATCGGAATCAGCAGATCTGGGATTTGGCAGCAGGCAAGAAACCGACGGCAGGCTCGCCGATTGTCAACGATTCCAATCTTCCGGAACTGCCCCCTACCAAGGAAAGCCGTGGTGCTAACCAATGGATGCCAGCCGCCGCGGAACTAAAAGCATTTAAGATTGATGAGCGCTTCGAGGTTAATCTTTTTGCAGGGGAGGAAGAGTTTCCTGAAATTGCTGCGCCGATTCAAATGCGCTGGGACAGCCAGGGTCGTTTATGGGTGAGCTGTTCCACCACTTACCCGCATGTTTATCCTGGCAATGAACCAAATGACAAGCTGGTTGTTCTGGAGGATACCGATGGAGATGGTCGGGCCGACAAGTCAACCGTGTTTGCGGATAATCTGCATATACCACTCTCCTTTGAATTTGGCGACGGAGGAGTTTACGTCTCGGAAATGCCGCACCTTACCTTGATCAAAGATACCGATGGAGATGGTAAAGCAGACTTTCGGCAGCAATTGTTGACGGGCTTTGGAACCGAGGATTCCCATCACGCTTTGCACGATGTTGCCTGGACACCAGATGGCGATCTGATTTTTCGTGAGTCGATTTTTCACCACTCCCAGATAGAAACTCCTTATGGCCCGGTGCGACAGCAAAATAGTGGCTGGTTTCGCTTTCAACCTAAAAGCCATCGACTGACGAGTTTTGGTACCTACCACAGCACCAATCCCTGGGGAGTCACCTTTGATGACTGGGGGCAACATGTAGCCAGCCATCCGGTTTACGCAGCAGCGTTTCATTCATTAGATCCACCTTACCCACAGCAACAC
>JAYGDG010000772.1:0-10820 GCA_046583015.1 Pirellulaceae bacterium
TGTTGACCGATGTTGGCAATGATTTACTTTACGGGGCATCGGTTAAGCAATTGGTCCGCTGGGTGGCAACTTGCATCGAGCGATTACTGCCCGCTTGCGACCCCATCGTGCTGGTTCGTTTGCCGCTGGACAGTCTGGCCCGGTTGGGTGACTTTAAATATGCCATGATGCGACGTTTGCTTTTTCCGGGCAGTCGACTGACGCGGGAGCAAACCGTTGCGCGTGCGGTCGAGGTTGACCTCCAGGTGGCAGAGTTGGCAGAAAAACACGGGATTTTGACCGTTCAACCATCCCTCGACTGGTATGGATTTGATCCCATTCACGTCCGCCGTTCTTACTATGGAACCGCCTGGTCTTGTTTGTTGCAAGGTTGGGATCTCGAGAAAGAATTGTCGAGTGTAAGAACATCATGCTTTCAGCGCTGGCGTTTGCGCTTTAAGAGACCGTTACAGCGACATTTTCTTGGCAGGCGACAAATTCGTAACCAGCCGTCGGTCTTTTTCTTGGACGGCTCCAGCGTTTCATTTTATTGAAACAGCTCACCGGTCGTCTTTTCTTATTTCGAGAGTGGTTAGAGGGAACGTTTTACTCCTTTCAAGAAAAGTTACGACATTTCACCACACAAGTGTTTGTATGACACACAACGCTCTTGACGCACGAGTGCAAAAAAAGGTAGATACATGTTTTCGTTTCAAGCGTGGTAGTGATGATGTTTGTCAAAATGAAATCGTCCACATAAATTCAAAAAGTTTTTTTGGATTTATGTGGAAAACATGTTGCATTAATTGGCGTGATACGTACAAATACTAGTCAAGGAGTTTTCGACCACGTGTTTCTTTGGTCATTTGTTCGGATGCAACTGGTTTAAAGGACGTCTTGATTTGAATTGCCGACGGAATTGTTTTCAGTTGGCTTGAAACGAGAAGTGGTTTTTGAGTTATTGATGAGAGTGGTTGGCGACTTTGGTTTTCTAAGAAGATCGTCACCTGTCACTTGTCAAAACCTTGTTTAACGGAGGAATTATTGTGGCAAAGAAGAAAAAGAAAGCTGCCAAGAAAAAGAAACGGGCAGTAAAGAAGAAGGCTGCCAAGCGTAAGCCAGCCAAGAAGAAGGCCAAGAAGAAGGCCAAGAAAAAAGCCGCTAAGCGTAAACCGGCTAAGAAAAAGGCCAAGAAGAAGGCCAAGAAAAAAGCCGCTAAGCGTAAACCGGCTAAGAAAAAGGCCAAGAAGAAGGCCAAGAGAAAAGCCGCTAAGCGGAAAAAGAAGTAGTTTGTGATGGATGGTCTGTCTGACAGACCTTTGCCACAAATGCATGATCACACATGAATGATCATAACGAGAAAGGGCCGCGGGAATGTAAGTTCCTGCGGCCCTAACTTGTGCGCTAGCCGCAACTTGAAACGTCTGCTATCGGGCTGCTGCTAGCCAGTCTAATTGAGAATCGGTAGCTGCGGTTGCGGAGGCTCCGCTGCCGCTGCTGTCGCCAGGTGCTGAACCAATTTACGAGCCATTGATTCAAACCATGGCTGACAGGAATCCTCCTGTAGATTGTCGACCGTTTTACCGCTGTCACCATTAGACCGAATGGGAATGTGAATCGGTATTTTGGCAAGCAGTGGTATCTTCATGGCGTTGGCCTGGGCTTCCGCCCCACCGCTGCCGAAAATGTCGTGCTGTGAATTGCAATCAGGACAAACGAACCCACTCATGTTTTCGACCATTCCCAGGATATCAATGTTTACTTTCTGAAACATGGCAATGGCTTTGACGGCATCGATCAGTGCAACGTCCTGGGGCGTGCAGACCACTACGGCACCTGTCAGGGGTAGCGATTGTGAAAGAGTCAGCGCGATATCACCGGTTCCTGGTGGCATATCGATAATCAGGTAATCCAGGTCACCCCAGCGAGTGTCGCGTAGAAACTGGAGAATTGCTCCATGCAACATGGGTCCTCGCCAAACCACGGCTTCACCGGGTGGCACCAGGAAACCCATGGACATTATGGGAAGTCCGTCTGCATCGACGGGAGTTATTTTCTTGTCGACGATTTCTGGCTTTCCATCAACCCCCATGAGATGCGGAACACTCGGACCGTATACGTCGGCATCCATCAAACCAACCTTGGAGCCAGCTGCTTTTAAGGCAACCGCTAGTGAGCAAGCGATAGTACTCTTGCCAACTCCTCCTTTACCCGAGCCAACGGCAATCACGCTCTTGGCGGTCAAAGCGACTTCACCTAAGGCGGTGGCTGGCCGCTCGTGAATGGCATCTTGTATGGTAACTTGCTGGTATTCGGGAAGCTGTTGCCGAATAGATTGCTCTAACGCAGCACGAACATCTTCTCGAATCGCTGCCGAGTGGCTGGTTAAGGCCAGCGTCAGAGACAATTCCTTACCGTTAATCTCGATGTCACGAATCTGCTCGAGTTTTAGAGCACTGCGACCGGTTTCTGGATCGGGAAAGTCCGCTAGAGCCGCCTGGACATGTTCCATTGTGGAAGAATCTGCTGCCATGGGTATCAATCTCCAGACTTATCTCAGAAACTTTGCTGCTGTCATCAAATTAGATCATATTGTACGTTGCGACTTCCACGGTAGCCGCTGCCAAATGCTTTGCACGGGGTTTGGCGAATCAGATGTGGATAAGTCTATATGGCGACGGGCCATTTCGATCAAGGAGCGAAGATTTCGGTCCGAAACCAGGAAAGCAATCGCTCCCGCCTGCCGTAGTACCCATTCATAGCGTCTGAGATAGCGATTGGTCAAGATGACGGCTGTCGCCCGCGGGTAACTTTGAGGCAGACAGATGATCATTTCCAAGACATTGTCAAAATTTGTTTCTGTCAGTTCAATACCCAGAAAGCTCCGCGGGCTAATATCCAGTGCTTCCCGCATTTGCTGTAGACTGCGTGTCTCGTAAAGGAAGTCTCGGACATCTCGATCCGTTCGAACGAGGGCCGTTGCCCAGTTGCCTTGACGCTCGCAGAGAATCAAACGGGCTGCCGACTGCTCGGGCGCTCGCTGCTCAATTAACTGTTCTAGTGTAAGTAGACTCATGATGCGTCAGTTTGTGATTCCGATACGGGTGGTTCTGTTGTTGATCTTTGTTGCAGTCGCCGATGGAGGCGAGCGCGGGTTATTCCCAGTAACTTAGCAGCGCGTGTCTTGTTTCCTTTTGCTTCCACTAACGCGCGCGCAATGAGTTCCTTTTCGACCGCTGCCAGGAAGTTATCCAGGTCAATAGTCTGCGATTGTTTTGGCCTCCGCGCTTCCGCCTGGATCGTCTTCTCGATGGACTCGGGAAGGTCTGTTTCGTGGATCACGCTTGATTCTGCTCGCTGGCAACTTGACCTGACGATGTCTACCAATTCATCGACCTCACCATTCCAGGTATGGTGTAAAAGGCGATCGATGGCTTCATTAGAAAAACCACTGAATTGACGATTTCCTTCAGCATTAAAATCTTCCAGGATGGACTGAGCTAACAGTGCAGTGTCGGAACCGCGATCAGACAAGCCAGGTATTTCAATGACCAGGGTACTCAAGGAATAAGCTAACGACTTGTTGAATTGACCCTCGTTTGCCAGCGTGAGCAGGCTACCACGAGAGGTGGCAATCGTTAACATTTGAAAACTGGGGATCGAAAAAAAGCCATTCAATTCATGCTGCGATTCCGGTGATAACTGGTCGATGTCCAGTAGCAGTAGCGATGAGCTGGCGAGAGTGTCTTCCTGTTGACAGTGTTTCACGAAGGCTGTCACGGTTGATTGCAGTGATTCCGCGGTAATCAATGGACAAGCAATGGGAAAAAGCGTGCCAGGTTTCGACGTCTGATTCACGTGGATCGTGCGGGCTACATGTTCTCGACCACTGCCGGCGGTACCCGTTATAACCACATGCGTGGGTTGCTCAATGGCCAGTCGAACCTGGTCTTGGACTCGACGCATCAAGGGGCTTTCACCAACCAGTCGGTCCAGTGAAAAGGGTAATGATAATTTGTCTCGAGACATCGCCAGTTGTTGGTGAAGTGTCTCGGCATTTAATTCGCTGTCAGTTGCCGACGCCCCGGAGTCCAATTCGCTCCACTCATCGACGATTACCACGACACCGGCATCATCCAGCGGGTCGATTCCCAGGGGAAGGCAATTCGCCTGGCAATGACTTATTTTTCCGGACTGGGCGCGGATGCTAATCTTCGTGGCCATTTGCTCGCCAGCGAACACTTCTGGCGGCGGACAGAGGCAAGCGGCCAGCTCCTGGTTCGGGGTTTCAGCGGGCTGGGTATGGTAATCACAACGTGTGCCGAGCAGGTCTTCGGCTGCCATCCCTGTCCAGCTGGCACATGCTTCATTGCAGTAGATGATCAGTCGTTTTTCGTTCAGCACGTAAATGGGCCGTTGAGACTGATCGAGCACATTCCGTAGTGCCGTGGTACTTGAACGTGGTCGTGCCATGCATTAATCCGACGGGTATCGATGAGACCTTAAATCAACTTTTCATTATACGGAAGGTACATTGTTCAGAGCTGTCCCTGTCCGACTGACTCAGCTGAGTTGCCCATGCAAAATCGCAGGGGATTCTAGAGGAAACAGCAGGAAAAGAAAGAACAACAGCTGGTAGCAAGCAAACGGTGAGTCCAGCAGACAGTTTCGACAACCTGTCTCTAAGGTGCGTCAGCTTCGGGCGCATCCGATGAGTTGGCTGGTTGAATAACCCGGCTAGGAGAGACAAATCGTCCCTGCTGGACCTGCTCAGCAGTACGGGCGCTGCGCATGGCATGGCCAGGAAGAAGGCCTAACATGAGGGTCAGTGCGGTTGCCGCAAACATCACTAATCGGCTCCCCTGGCCACCAGCTGCTGGCAGTGTTGCATCTGAGCTACTGAAATACATCACACCAATCAGGCGCAGGTAATAGACAGCAGCAATCGCTGCATTGAGGACACCGATTACCGCCAAAATGATAAAACACCAGGTGACGGACGCCAGCGGTGCCGAACTGGACACACTGAGAGCACTGGTGAACAACATGAATTTTCCCCAGAAACCAGCCAGTGGTGGAATTCCTGCCAGTGAGAAGAGGCAAATTGCCAGCGAGGCAGCTACCAGTGGTTGTCGAACGGAAAGCCCCGCCAGGTCCTCTACCTTGTCCACTTGACGCTCGTCACTGCCCAGGAAAGCTAAGGCCGCAAAAATACCAATCGTTCCAAGACTGTAGAAGAACAGGTAAAGCAGCAGGGCGGCGATTCCGCCAGTCGGTGACCCGCTGGAAACTTCGGCGATGTTGACCGGTTCAAGAACCCAGGTGGTGGCAGCGGCCAGTCCTATTAGCATGTAACCCGTGTGAGCGATTGAAGAATAGGCCAGTAGTCGCCGGATGTTTTGTTGCCATAGAGCACAAACGTTGCCCACGGTCATGGTCAGAATGGCCATCACGAAGAGCAACTGCCAGGCGACGTCCGTCGTGGCTGGCAGGGCGATGGCCAGCAGTCGTATTAAAGCGATAAAACCAGCCACCTTCGGGACCACGCTCAATAATCCCGCGGTCACGTTACTGGTGCCCTGGTAAACGTCCGCGGCATACAAGTGGAAAGGGGCCGCTGCTATTTTGAATCCCAGTCCCCCTAAGATAAGAACCACGGCAATGGTTAGCAGTGGCTCTGAAATGTTGCCAGCGGCTAATTGAGACAGCAGCGATTCCCGCATACCCGGTGCACTGGCCCCACCGGTCAGAATCATCGTTCCCGTGGTGCCGTAAAGAAAACTGAATCCGTACAGGAGGATCGCAGAGGAGAGGATGTTCAGGAAAAAATACTTGGTGGTTGACTCAGAAGATTGCAGGTCGGAGCGACTGACAAATAACAGCACGTAAGTTGGAATAGAAACAAGTTCAAGACCCAGGAACAACAGGATGAGATGATTAGCACGTGAAATCAACATCACACCTGCGATGGCCATCATTAGCGTGCCGAGAAACTCACTCGTTAATCGACGGTCGGGACCTTTCCAGTAAATCCCGGTAAAGAGAACTCCAATCAGCAAGCTGACACACCGAACCCAATGTCCCAAGGCGTCAATGGCTAACGGCCCACTCGATTGCATGACTGCCTGGGTGTTCCAGAGCGACCACTCATGACGCAGTAGAATCACACCAGCAGCGACGTAAGTCAGGATGGACAATTGCGCCCAACTGGTGCGGTAACCAGGCCAGGTACCACCAATATAAATACCACTTGCCACGACGATCAAAATGATCTCCGGCCAGAGCCAAAAAATGGTATTTGCGTCAATAAACACGAGCTATCTTCCTTCCGACGTTCGTTGAAACGTCCCGCTGGTTTTTCCAGTGAACTGGTCTGCCGAAAGCTGAACTGTTCCCGCCGTTCTATTCTCCGCGGCCTGTCGAGCCTCTGCTGCCGGAGCAACAAGCGCATTGAGCGTTGGTTTCATGGGTCTGAGAAAGAAACTCGGTTGCAAGCCAATCCAGAATACAAAGACTGCCAGCGGTGCCAGGGCACTGAATTCTCGCCAGGATAAATCCGCAACTTCGTGACTTGCCCCTGGATTCTCCTCCTGGGCAGGTTCCTGCAAGCGACCAAAGAAAAGTCGTTGTACCAGGTACAGCATGTACCAGGCACCCAGCACGACTCCCAAGACGGCCAGCACCGCAACCACGATTAACGGGCTGCCCATGCTCCGTTGAAACGTACCGATCAAGACCAGGAATTGACCTGCGAATCCATTGAGTCCTGGTAAACCGATGCTGGAAAATGTAAAGAGCAGCATGAAGAACGCCAGCCAGGGCGTCTTGGCTGCCAAGCCCGCAAGGTGACGGATCTCACGTGTGTGATAGCGCTCATAGAGCATGCCGACAATGGCAAATAAGGCACCTGTGGAGATCCCATGGTTGATCATTTGCAGCACTGATCCCTGCACTCCCAGCCGATTGAGTGAGAACATGCCCAGCATGCAGAATCCCAGGTGACTGACACTGGAATAGGCGATCAGTCGCTTCATGTCCCATTGGACCAGTGCCACTAGCGCGCCGTAGATGATGCCGGCTACCGACAGGCAGAGTAACACCGGCATGAAAGAAGCACTTGCCTCGGGCAACATGGGAAGGTTGAAGCGGAGAAAACCGTAGGTGCCAATTTTTAGCATCACCCCTGCCAGCAGGATACTGCCAGCAGCCGGTGCCTGGACGTGGGCCAGCGGCAACCAGGTATGGAAGGGAAACAAGGGTACCTTGATGGCAAAGCCTGCCAGCAGGGCCAGGAAGATGATCCATTGATATTCTGTTGGAACGTGAGCTGCTGCAGTCAGCTTCGGGATAGAAAAGGTCAATTCTCCGGACAACTGCCAGTGCCATAATACGATCGATATTAAGCCCAGAAACGTCAGTACACTGCCAGCCAGCGTGTAAAGAAAGAACTTGGTTGCCGCCCGCTGTCGCTCTTCGCCGCCCCAAATGCCAATTAAAAAGAACAGGGGAATGAGTGTGAATTCAAAGAAAACGTAAAACAGGATAATGTCTCGAGCGCAGAAAACTCCCAGGCAGCCTGTTTCAAGGGTTAACAACAGTCCATAAAACAGCCCCGCTCGTTGCTGCACGGTATCCCAACTGACCAGTACCGCGGTGACCATTAACAGTGCGGAGAGCGCATAGAGCCAAAGCCCGAGACCATCGAGGCCAACACTGTAGCGGATGTCCATCCCGCCCGCCCCCACACCACCGAGCCAACTCCAGTCACTCGCTGCGTAGACGTCGTCAGCTGGTGACGCAGCCAGGTAACCGGCGGTGACGATAATCACGATCAGCAGCGTGACGAGGGTAGCTCCCAGTGCGAACCCCCGCGTTTGTTGCCTGCTGAGCGGCGCAAACCAGAGCACGCCCGCTGACACGAGTGGCAATAGCAAGGAGAGGTTCAGCAGTAAGTCCATTGAGTTTTCCATCGCACTAGATCATCTGCGATAACAGCCGGGCTGCCATCAATACGAGTAACCCCAGGATCATGGCCAGGGCATAAAACGAAGTAAGTCCCATTTGCAGTGATCGCATAACCCCGCCAAAAGAACGTGGGCCGCGACCACAACTATCAACAATTCGGTCAATCACCCAGCGGTCCACCGCGTAGCACAATAGCGCGATGCTGCGCAGTGGCCAGACCACGAGCCCCCAGTAGAGTGAGTCCAGGTAAAACTTCTGTTCAGAGAGCTGGTAAAGTCCACAACGCTTGAAGAAACCTGCCAGGCCGTCCGCAAGCTTGCTGCCCCTACCATAGAGCCAGCCAGCCAAGCCGATTCCCACGATAGCGACCAGGCCACTCATCACCATGATCCCTATCCCGTGCTCACCCTCGTGTTCTTGGAGCTCGGGAAGCCCCGGAGTTTGCTGCAACCAATGATCCAAAGGATGATGCATGAAACCAATAATACAAGTTCCGACGGCCAGTATGGCTAGCGGGATCCACATCGATCGAGGTGACTCATGTGGATGGTCCCCTGCTTCTGCAGGTATCCGTTCGGGGCCATAAAAGGTCAGCAAGAATGCTCGGAACGTGTAAATGGCGGTGAGCAGAGCGGTGAACGTGGCGAGCCCGAATAGCAGTGTGTAGAGGTCCCCATAGCTGGCATTCAGGCCTCGTTCATGGACGGCAGCCAGGATCGCATTTTTACTCCACCAGCCGGCCAGCAAGGGAAATCCTGCCAGTCCCAGGCAGCCAATTAAAAAGGTCACGTGTGTGATTGGCATACGATGCCGCAAGCCACCAAATTGCCGCATGTCGACGGTTCCACCAGTGGCGTGCAGGACGCTGCCGGAACCAAGAAACAACAGTGCTTTGAAGAAAGCGTGGGTGACCAGGTGAAACATGGCTGCCAGGATGCCGGTCCGTAATCCAGTGCCGAGGGCCAGGAACATGTAGCCCAGTTGGCTGATGGTTGAGTAGGCCAGCACGCGTTTTAGATCAAATTGTGTGAGGGCGATCAGCCCGGCCAAGAGGGCCGTAAAACAACCAATGCAGGCCACCGTGACCTGCGCCGTTTCTGATGCCTCAAATAACGGCCAGCAACGGACGACCATGTAAACACCAGCGGTGACCATGGTAGCTGCGTGAATCAGTGCACTGACCGGGGTCGGCCCTTCCATGGCATCCGGCAGCCAGACATGCAGTGGGAACTGGGCACTCTTGCCACAGGCCCCTAGCATTAGCAACAGGCAGATCAACAAGCCGATGGTACCACCGCTGGCCGTACTATCGAGAACACCGGTTGCGTTGCCAGTCCCATAGTAGTTGAGCGTGCCGTAGGCCTGCCAGATAAGGAAAATGGCCAGCATGAAGCCAAAATCTCCTACCCGATTAACCAGGAACGCTTTCTTCCCCGCAGCCGCAGCAGCCGGCTTCTCGTACCAGAAACCGATCAGCAGGTAACTGCACATCCCGACCGCTTCCCAGAAAACAAACAACAGCAGGAAATTATTGACCGAGACCAGCATGGTCATGGAGAAGATAAACAGGCCCAGGTAGCTGAAGAACCGCCAGTATCCTCGGTCGTCGTGCATGTAGCCGACGGAGAAAACCGTTACCAGTAGCGAAATGAAAGTGACCATCGTTAACATCACCACGGTCAGCCCATCGGCGCGCAGCGCCACGTTGATGACTAAATCAAAACCCTTCGTTGGTTGGGCCTCCTCTACGTGTACCCAATTCCAGAGCGTCACCGTTTTTGCTGCCCCTGCCTGCTGCTCACCCTCGAGCGAGTTTTGCGAGGTATCCACCAGCAACATCAGGCTAATCAGTAACGAGGCGGCGGTGGCGGCCAGGACGGGCCAGTGGCTCAATTTCTTGAGGTAGCGAGCTCCCAAGATGGCAGTCAGGATGGCTGCCAGCAGCGGTAAGGCTGGTACCAGGGCAATCCAGGCTATTTGTGCCAGCAACAAGGTCATGTTATGTCCGTTTGCGATACGATTCGGCTTCCGGGTCAGTTTCTGGTTCAATGCCAGCGGGTGAAAGTTGTGGCCACGAGACTTGTCCCGCAGCAACTTCCGTGAGCTGTGGTTCTTTGAATTGGGCCTGACCCTCTTCGTGCAGCTGTTGCCAATGAACGATGTCCAGGGACTGGCTCTGTTGAACCAGTACCAGGATCAAGGCCAAGGCAATCGCTGCCTCACAACCAGCCACCGCGATGATGAACAACACCATCATTTGACCGTCCCAGTTGTGATGAAAACGTCCCCAGGCAGCGAAGCTGAGTGAGATTCCTTGCAGCATCATTTCGACGGACAAAAACATTACGATCATGTTTCGCCGTACCAGGAATCCCAGCAGGCCAATGCCAAACAGGAATCCGCTGATGATTAGGTAGTTCTGTAGTAAGGTAGCTTCATCCATGTTCGGGGTCCGGATCCTCTGCGGAGGCTTCTTTGGCGTGTATTAGAATGGCGACTGCTCCCACCAGGGCAACTAGCAGTAAGGTGCCTGCAACTTCGATCTCAATCAGGCGCTGGGTAAACAAGTAATTTCCCAAGCGGGCGACGTGATGATCTGTTTTCAAGACGGCCTCGAGACGTTTTTGAGGTAACGGTTCCGGTTTCGCCTGTTTAACGGTCACGGTCAACAAGGCTACCAGCAGGGCTGCTGTTACGACGGAAGCCGTTTTACTAGATCGAGCCCAACTGACGCGATCATAACTGGCCCGTCCTTCCGGCTGGGCCAGCATAATGACAAACAGGAAGGTAACGACGATGGCACCGGCATAGACAATGATCGTGGCGATGGCCAGGAACTGGGCACCCTGAAAAAAGAACAGCCCGGCGGTTCCCAG
>JAYGDG010000094.1:0-2631 GCA_046583015.1 Pirellulaceae bacterium
GCGCCATTGCCCAGTTACCTGTTCTGTCTCCCCATCCTGTTGAGTTCCGTGGCCTTTTCCGCTGCGCATTTCAATCATGGCGGTGGCTGGGTAGCCATCTTAGTATTATCGCTTGGGCTAGGGCTGCTCTATCACAAGACACACCGTCTGCTTCCGTGTATCCTGCTTCACATGGCGCTTAACGCAACAAGTTTGGGGCTGGCCTATCTCAGCACGCGACTGTAGTATTGGCCTTTTTCCTGGCTGCCAGCGATCCCTCTTCCCCGGTTGCCGGGGAAACCTATAATGGCAGTTCGATGACTCAAGGCGTCCCTTGGAGATAAAAGTTATGACGACCGGATTTGGCATTATTGGTTGCGGGATGATTGCTGGCTTTCACGCCAAGGCCGTCGCCGATTTGCCTGACGCCGAGGTGGTGGCATGTTTCGACATGTTTCCAGAGGCTGCTGACCGACTGGCAGCCGAAGTTGGCTGCCAGGGCTACCATGATCTGGATGCCTTGCTGTCGGATGACAAGGTTGATATCGTCACCATTTGCACCCCCAGCGGTGCGCACCTGGAACCTGCTGTGGCGGCGGCCCAGGCGGGCAAGCACGTGATCGTCGAAAAACCATTGGAAATCACCCTCGACCGTTGCGACCAAATCATCGCGGCTTGCAACGATGCTGGCGTGACGCTGGGGACCATTTTTCCTTCTCGTTTCCACGAATCCTCGCAAGCCCTAAAGGGGGCCGTTGACGCTGGCCGTTTTGGCCGCTTGACCATCGGGGATGCCTACGTGAAGTGGTACCGCACACAGGAGTACTACGACAGTGGGGCCTGGCGCGGAACCTGGAAACTGGACGGGGGCGGCGCCCTCATGAACCAGGCGATCCACAGCGTTGACTTGTTAACCTGGCTAATGGGTCCAGTCGCAGAAATTTCCGCCCAGATCGACATGCTGGCCCATGAACGCATTGAGGTGGAGGACGTCGCGGTCGCCACCCTGCGTTTTGAAAACGGAGCCATCGGCGTGATCGAGGCCACGACAGCCGCTTATCCCGGCGCTCTCAAACGGATCGAACTGCACGGAACGACCGGCACCGCCGTGTTGGAGGAAGAAGATTTAGCGGTCTGGGATTTCGAGCAATCAACGGACGACGACCGGGCCCTGCTTGAGCGACTGCAAGGCAAGACAGCAACTGGTGGTGGTGCTTCGGACCCTTCCGCCATTGGGCACCATGGACACACCATGCTTTTTGAAGACGTGCTGAAAGCGATTGCCGAGGGCCGAACACCGCTTATTGATGGAACGGAAGGGCGTCGCAGCGTGGAGATCATTCTTGGCATCTACCAGGCCGCTGAGGCACGGGCCACCATTGACTTGCCACTAGGATCCGACCCAGTATTACAGGCCCGCATCGACGGAGTTCGCGGCGGCCCCGATTAACCAAACGCTTTTTCCTGTCACGGAAGGCTCATGGGATACGAACGAACCAAACACTGGCTGACCTACCTGATGGTGCGAGTGGTGGTCTGTATTATTCAGTCCGTCCCGCTCCGCTTCTGTCGCGAGTTTTCTCGCGTCATGGCGACCGTAGCCTGGCGTCTGGTCCGCTTTCGTCGGGAATTGATCGACGAAAACCTTAAACACGCCTTTCCCTCGATGTCACAGCAGCAGCGGAACGCGACGGCCTTTGGCATGTGGGAACACCTTGTCCTGATGATATGCGAAATCGCACATACGTCACGAAAGATTCACCGCACCAACTGGCGGCGGCACATCCACGTTTCCGGGGACCGTAAACTGGTCACCCAGTTGCTTGAGTCAAGGCCGCTCGTTTTACTGACTGGTCACTTTGGTAACTTTGAGCTCGCTGGCTACGCCGCCGGACTCTATGGCTTTTCGAATCACACTATCGCACGACCATTGGATAACCCCTACCTGAATGACTTTATTGCCGGCTTCCGTCAACTCAATGGCCAATATATCCTGCCGAAACAGGGCAGTTCTGCGGAAGTTCAGCGACTGCTTCGGGAAAATGGCACGCTGGCCCTCCTGGGGGATCAATACGCAGGGCGCAAAGGGTGTTGGATCGACTTCCTGGGCCGACCTGCCTCCTATCACAAAGCGATCGCCCTGTTTTCGCTAACCAACAACGCTCCCTTGGCCACTTGTTACGCCCGTCGGCTGGGAAAACCGCTGCAATTCGAGATCAGCGTGGAAGACTTTTTTGATCCGACCAGTCCTGCGGACGTGGTCGCCGACATTCCTGGCATCACCCGATGGTACAATGGCGTCCTCGAATCGGTGATTCGTCGCCATCCCGCACAATACTGGTGGGTGCATCGCCGCTGGAAGGGCGATCCCCCTGCCCCGGCCCAGCACCCTTCTCTTGCACGGAGCGCTTGAGAAAAGTGCTATGCCCGATTGGAATCACCTAATAAAGGCTGCCGACTGTCCAGCGGGGACAGCCCAGGAGGTGGTGGTGGATGGCCGCGTGCTGGCTATCTTCAATGTCGAGGGGACCTATTATGCCTTGGATGGCATTTGCCCTCACCAGGGAGGGCCACTGGGCAAGGGGCAACTTAACGGATGCGTTGTTACGTGCCCCTGGCATGGCTGGCAATTCAAGATCGGAAGAGCACACG
>JAYGDG010000124.1:0-2209 GCA_046583015.1 Pirellulaceae bacterium
CATAAACACCCAATCCCGGTACAAGATTCGAAATCGACTCCAAATTGGCCGTAGGAAACCCAATCGTTGCACCTCGCGCAACACCCTGTCCAACAACTCCCCGCACCCGGTACGGTCGAGACAGTAATTGTCTAACCAGTGCCAATTCACCGGCTTGAACCAGTTTGCGTATACGACTGCTGGAAATCATATCACCTGCCAGCGATACCGATTCGACCACCTGTAATTGGATCTGAGCTGAATCACAATGGTCCCTCAAGGTATCAATGGTTCCTTGACGATCATGGCCAAAACAAAAATTAGGCCCCTCAACCACCGTGCGAGTATCTAAACGTCCACGAACCACCTTGTCGAAAAAAGCTCTCTCTGACAGTTCGAGAAACTGTTTGTCGGTCGGATAAGCAACCACCAGGTCGACACCCAACTGACCCAACAATTCCACTTTCCGTTCCACCCATAGTAGCGGCACGGGAGCTAATTCCGGTCTCAAGATCGCTACTGGATGGGGATCAAAGGTAAAAGCAACTGCCGGGCCGGCAGCTGCCTGAGCCGCGCTAACCAGTTCTTTCACGAGCGCCATGTGGCCCAGGTGCACCCCATCGAAATTCCCGATGGTCAAGGCACCAGCCTGAAATGTGTCCGGCAGTTCGTCCAGGTCCCGAATGAATGTCACTTTAAAGGAGTTTCCTCAAGCCTAAGACTAGCTGCACCGAATGAACCCTCCGGCAAGCTGACTATTATGGAATGTCTCCGCGGAATGTTCAACCGCCACTAGCAGAGGCTAAAGGAACCCTGGTGTTGATTGCCCGTGCCACGAACTACCCGTCAGGTTTGTCTCGCCTGTTCATCCAGGGCCGCCGGCAAAAACTGTACCAAGTCGCTGGCAATCATGCCGGCTTGTCCCAGCTGCAGTGCTGCCAGGTCACCTGCTCGCCCATGAACATGAACCCCCAGGCAGGCTGCCGACAGGACATCCAGTCCCTGGCAAACCAGCGCCGTGATGAGACCGGTAAGCACATCGCCAGAACCGCCCGTTGCCATCCCTGGATTGCCCGTATCGTTACGGAAAGACTGCTGGCCATCGGTGACCAGTGTCCGATGCCCCTTCAAGACAATGACCAGCTGATGCATTTGTGCCAACTCACTCGCCAGCGTTTCATCCGCCTCACGCGATCGCTGATCGGCAGCCGCCCGTTCGCCGGCTGACTTCAGGTACTGAAACTCTCCCGGATGAGGTGTCAGAATTCGTGGCCCAGCTGGGGCTGCCAGGGCCTCTTCTCGCTGCCCCAAGGCATAAATCGCATCCGCATCAAGAATGAGTGGTTGCTCGATATTCTCATACAGCCAGGCAACCAGCTGCACTAAGGCGGCACTACGCCCCAAGCCGGGACCACAGGCCCAACAACTAAAATCGGCCTGCCGTTGCTTAATTGAATCGAGAGCCGGCAAATCCAATCGCCCTTCCGAATCCGCTGTCAAGGCCCAGGTCATGTAGGAAGGCTCGTAAGCAGCCACAACCGGCTGGCACGTGGCCGGCACACCCAGGGTCACGAGGCCCGCGCCTCCGCGAAGTGCTCCCATGCCGGCCAGTCCAATCGCACCCGTCATGCCGGCGGAACCACCAATAAGCAAAGCACGCCCATAATGCCCCTTGTGACTGGCTGCTTCTCGCGGCGGTAGCTGAGGAAGTTTCATGGCCCGAATCTGTTGCCAGCGCGACTCAACCCTCCAGGGAAAGCGAGTCATGACGAGTGGGATCTTTGATGTGAACAATCATCCCTGCCACGTAGGCTGCCTTAAATCCTGCATCAATATTCACCACGGTGACATTCGATGCACAACTGTTGAGCATTCCCAAGAGGGCGGCAACTCCACCGAAACTGGCCCCGTAGCCAACACTCGTCGGCACGGCGATGATCGGGCAGTCGAGGTGACCACCTACCACGCTCGGCAAGGCCCCTTCAAGCCCGGCAACCACGATCACGGCATCCATCGCCCGCAATATGTCGAGATGTTGCAATAACCTTTGTGGTCCAGCCACACCCACGTCTGCAATAAACTCCGCGGCAATTCCCATCCAGGCCAGCGTCTCACACGCTTCTTCCGCAACTGGACGATCACTAGTGCCAGCCGTCACGACTGCGACTCGACCATAATGCCCCTTGTGACTGGCTGCTTCTCGCGGCGGTAGCTGAGGAAGTTTCATGGC
>JAYGDG010000689.1:0-3364 GCA_046583015.1 Pirellulaceae bacterium
AAGAGCGGATGTCCTTGCGGCACAGTTGCGGTTCCCAGATGATTCCCAACCTGTTAAATTTTGGCGATTACTCAGAAATCGGCTCGTTGATCGTCCCGCGTCCCTGCGTCTGGGAAATGGGTTCGGAAGACAAGCTGATCGTTCCCCAGTGGGATGAAGTCTTCAAGTCTCGTTTGCGGCGAGCTTACCAGGCAGCGGGAGCTGCCAAGAACCTGCACTTTGACCACTTTGAAGGTGGCCATCGTTGGAGCGGACGGATCGCGTTTCCGCTTTTTGATCAAGTCCTTAACGGCTGACAGCCGCCCCCGAGCAACTCGCTTCTCCAGGGACCAGTCGCTACTTCAGCGATTGCATGTAAGCGAGCAAGTCCGCCAACTGGGCCGGCGTCAGGTTGCTAATCAGGCCGTCTGGCATCATCGACTTCATTTGCTTGACACGCTCCTCGATCTCGCTTTTCACCAGCACTAGCGGGACCCCGGTCGCCTGCCGCACCTCGATATTCTCGGCACTCTCACTGGTGACAAATCCTGAAACGATCTTTCCGCTGGTAGTGACAAAGCCATATGTATCGAAGCCCTGGGCAATCTTGGCACTCGGCTTCAGGACCGATTCTAACAGTTCCTGTGGCTTGTAGCGTTTACCAATGTCGACCAGGTGGGGTCCCTTGGGCCGCTGTCCATTGGCGGTCGTATGACATTTGACACAAGACTGCGAGACAAACAGTTTCTGACCGTTCTCTACTTTCCCGGTGAGCTTCAATGCCTGGGCCAAGACCTGGTCCGGCGGCTGGTTACCAATTTGCTGTGGGTTGTTAGGATCTGCCTTGGGAAGCACGATTGCTTCGGTCGCTTCTGCCGACGCCACTTTAACTGGACTCGACAAGCCTTTAATCGAAACGCGATGCCGGGCCAGTTGGTCCTTAAGGAATTTTGCCGTTTCGGGATCGGCATCGGTCATCACGATCCGCAGGACCTTGGCAATCAGCTCGCTCATCTCCCACTTAGCCCGCGCGTAATAGGGGCCGCTCGTATCGGGTCGCGTTCCCCACCAGTCACCCTGGTAGTCCGCTTCACGGTGATAAAGTCGCACCAGCGTTGTCAGGGTTGCCCGCCGCTGGGTTTCATCCCGTTGTGTGCTGAGTCTCTTGATCAGGCCCTCAACCGCAGCCGGCCGGTGCATGTACTTGAGTGCCCACTGGGCGCCATCGCGATAGGGTCCATCCAAGGCCTTCAGGCAAGCCTCTACTCCGCCCACTGCCACCAGGGCCTGTACGGCCAGGTGTGGAATCACGCGTCCCGGGTCTGGTTCGTTATAGAGAGGCTTCCTGGTCGGAATCTCAAACTCCGATTCCCGCACGGTCAGAGGTAAGATCAATTTCGCCACCTTTGGATCACCTAATCGTCCCAGGCTAATCAGGGCCTGCGCACGGACCCGCGGGTTGGCATCTTTTAACCCTGCCACGAAGACATTCGAATCCGCCTTCGTCGCCCCCCGGCGATCAGTGATGGCCCGCAAGAGAAACTCTCGCAGTTGCGGCTCCTGGGAATAGAGTGTCGTCAAACCTGCCACGCTCTCCGGGGACATCTGGGCCAGCGTATAAAGGGTGGCCACCCGCCCGTAAAGGGGCGTTTCGCGATCAGCCGCCGAGGCTATCATCCCTTGCATCCTCTCCTCCGCAGGTCCTCGGCGAACGAGTTCCCACTGGCTGTGCAGTCGATAGACTGCGCTGGGATGCTTGAGGTAGCCAATCAGTGCCTCGTCGCTGGCCCCGTTCAAATCGGGGAAAGGTTTGGGAACAAAGTCACGCGGCACCACTTGGGCAACGAAGCCCACGTTCGGTCCGCCGTAATTGAACTTACCGTTCTTCCAACTGCTCACGTACATCCGTCCACTGCCATCCACATCGATGTCGGTTGGTCGGGGAATTTTCAGGAAGACGTCCTGCTGTGGGGAAAAGGTGGCACCGACAGCGGGCAGGTTGTGGGAATAGACTTCGCTCCGCCCCCAGTCGCAGGTATAGACAGTATTGTGAAACTTTTCTGGCCACCGCAAGTCATGTAAAAACATCCCGCCACAACCACTGCCACCACCGTAATTGGCCAGCGGCGGCAGCATCTCCTCGGTAAAATTCTTGTAAAGCGACGGGTATCCGTAGTGTCCCGACTGCAGCACATGACTGACGCGAATGTCCCAGCCACCCCCGTCATTGGTATTGTCCCGGGTAAAGACGTTCATGTAGGGGTCGATGCAGACGTCGAGGATGTTTCGCTGGCCCCAGGAAAACACTTCCATCTCTTTGCCGTTGGGACGCACCCGCAAAATGCCGCCACCGCGCCTGGTCAACTTGGTCCCGTCGGCTCCAGTCGCATTGACGAATCCAAAATCCCCCAAGGCGATGTAAATCCAACCGTCGATCCCGACGCGTATGCCATTGGTCGTATGATCGGCCCCCCGCTTCTTCAACTGGTCAGTGGTGAGGCCCCGCACCAGGATCTCTTGGCGGTCGGCCTTGCCATCGCGATCGTCATCATGAAACACGCTCAGCAGGGGCGGATGCAATACCCACAAGGAATGGTTGTCAAAAAAGAGTCCACGCGGATGATCCATGCGGGCAAATTCGTTGATCTTGTCTGCGCTACCATCCCCATCGGTATCGATCAGTCGTAGCACCTTGCCACGCCCCGGTTCTTTTCCGAGCGAACCCTGTTCATCAACCCCGACAAATACGGTACCGTCTGCTGCCGCCGTCAGGCAGACCGGGTAATTGACCTCTGGCGGGGCGCCGAACATCGTTACGCTAAATTCCGCCGGCGCCCGTACGTCACCAATCGACGCTCCCGCTGTCGCTGTTGTCGACGTGACGCTCTTGGGCAACTCCGGCAACTCGGTATCGGTCGCTTCAAACTCCCAAAAACTTCCCCACAAACCTTTGCTCGCTGAAATAAATTTAACCTGTAGGAAGCGGGTTTCAGGCGCGTTGACCAGGTGAGGAACCACCCGCTGCTTCTTCGTGTTCTTGGAATGATCGACAATCGGCTTCCATGCTTTTCCGTCAGCTGATGCAAACACCTGGTACTGATAGGCCGCGTCCTCCTTCTCCCAGTGAATTCGAACTGCCTTGACGTGCTGGACCTTTTCCAAGTCAACCTGCCAGGTCTCACCCCCTTTGGAGCTGGCAGCACACCAACGGGTACGCAGGTCTCCATCGACCGCATGCCTGGCAAAATTGTTCTTGCCGGTTTCTTCCGTACTTGCCTGGGTCTTCTTGCCAAAGGCGAGGTTTCCTTCACCACAACATTTCCCAGCGAGCGTGGGGCCGGCCTTGCCACCGGCCACCGGCGCCGTTGCCAGTGCCCGGATCGAC
>JAYGDG010000180.1:0-11465 GCA_046583015.1 Pirellulaceae bacterium
TTCCAGGATTTTTTCGCTAATTTTCCTGGTACCACCGGCAAACAAACGGGTCGTATATGACTTTTCAGACGGATTCTGCTTGCGCTCTTCAAGCACGCTCATGAGCCGCAATAAGAGTTGGCGGTCGTCTTGCCCCACGTCGCTCCCCTTTACATGCACCTGATTTGTTATCAGGATAAAAACTGCCTGCCACACTGGCAAGCACCACTCCTGCCAAACTCTCTATCGTAGACAGGCCTCTGATAACTGGCAATCGCAACTGGCCACGTTGTCCACTGAGTTTTAAGTGAAATGACATTTACTTCGACACCAACCGCCACCGATTGCTGGTATGTCACTGGCCCCACTGCCAGTGGTAAGACGCAAATCGGACTCGAACTGGCACAAAGACTTGATGCCGAGATCATCTCGCTCGATTCGATGGCCGTCTACCAGCAGATGGATATCGGAACCGCAAAGCCAACGATCCAACAGCGCCAACTGGTTCCCCATCACCTGCTGGACGTCGTGTCCCCGGCTACCGACTTCAGCCTGTCTCAATACGTTCAGCAGGCTCATCTTGCCATCGAGCGCATTCGACAGGCAGGGCGGGAAGTTCTTTTCGTGGGAGGGACGCCACTTTACCTGAAAGCACTTCTGCGAGGTATTTATGAAGGGCCGCCCGCCGACTGGAAGTTTCGTGAACAAATTGAAAAAGAACTAGAAGAAACCGGAATCGAATCGTTGCACCAGCGGTTGTCGCAAGTCGATCCACTAACTGCCCACCGATTGCACCCTAATGATAAACGGCGTGTCATCCGTGCACTGGAAGTCTACAAGATTACCGGGCAGCCAATTAGTCATCAACAAGATCAGTTCGATGATGGACTACCCGCTCAGCAGTGTAAAGTGTTTGTCCTGGGATGGCCCCGTGACGTTCTTCATACACGCATCGAAGAACGTGTGGAGAAGATGTTCGCCATGGGGCTGGTGGATGAAGTAGAGCAGTTGCTCCAGCAGTACCAGACCCTTAGCCGAACGGCATCCCAGGCCGTTGGATATCGTGAAGTTATCGAGATGTTGCAAGCGGGTGGGCAGCTGCCCGAGGCCATTGAACGGGTTACGATTCGAACCCGGCAATTTGCTCGGCGTCAGGAAACCTGGTTTCGCAGTCTGAGTGAGTGTCGGCGAGTGGAACAATCCGGGGTCGCTGATCCAGCGGAGACCGTTGATACGATGATTGCGCTGGTCCAGTCAAGTGAGTCCGACGGGGCCAGCTAATTTAGTGCTTGGCGATCAGTTGCATGTTACCGCTGTTCAGGGGGCAACAAGCCACTCTCCGCCACCCATGACACCCTGCACACGGCTTTCCGAGGCGATCACGGCCTCTGCGACGTCAGTGGAACTGCCCTGGTCCGTACAGATCGTGACCAGGTCAGCACGCTTGCCAGGCTCGATACTTCCACAAACGTTTTCCAGTCCAAGTGCCCGGGCACCGTGGCTGGTACCCATTTGCACGATCAAGTCTGGAGCAATAGTGGGATGCGATTGGCCCACATGTTGCATTTCTGCCAGTAGGTTTAAGTCTGGATTGGTGGCACGAGAATCGGTTCCCAAGGCGACGAGAACACCCTGCTCCAGCATGGCTAAGAGAGGATAACTGCTGTCGTTGAAGTGACTGTAAGTTCGTGGACAGTAAACGAGACTCATCCGCTCTGCCTGCTGACCCAGAAACGTGATTTCAGCAGCCGTGAGGAAGTTTCCGTGGATGATTAATGATCGTGGTGTTTCACTTATCCAGTGCAGGTAATCAAGTGGAGCCAGGCCAAGAGCAATGGCGGAGGGATTCCAGACCCCCAAGCTCTCGAGCACCTGTTGCAGCGGCCCGGTCGCAGACTTCAAGAGTTCTAGCTCGTCCCTGCTCTCTGCCAGGTGCAAAGCGCAAGGAACATGGTGTCGCTTGGCGAGTTGGCACAGCTGCTGGAAAAGCTCGCTGTGCATGGAATAAGGTGCGTGAGGACTCAGGCCAACGGTTAACGGTGAAGTCTCGGGGTTACTGTTGGCCAGGTGTTGCTGAGCAGTTTGAAGGTGATGCGGGATCTGTTCAGGGGCCAAGCCTAGAATTTCCTGGAACAACACGGTCTGAATTGTGGTCTCTTGGTACCAGCGGTGACTGCCAGCAACCGTGGAGATTTCACCGATGGTTGTGACTCCGGATCGAATGCTCTCCTGCAATCCTTGTTCGACCGTGGCCTGTACCTGGCTGCTGTTGGAACTACTGGGCTCGTCAGCAGCAGTTCTCTGCTGTTGTCGATAAGCGATGATTGCGCGAATCCAGTCGGCAAAGTTGTCACCCGCTGGTAAGGGGGTTGCTAGATCACTGAATTCCAAGTGCGTATGGGCGTTGACCAGGCCGGGCATCAGGATGACGTCACCGAGATCAAGAATCGGTTCCGGCGGGTCCCGGTCATTTACCCCGGTAATCCAGCCGTCACGAATCGTGACCAGTCCGTTTTTAAGGGCTGGACCTTGCATCGTTAGCAGGTAACGAGCACGCAGGCTAAACGTTCGAGGCAAAGGCTCATGCATGATCGGCCGGTTGCTGATTCGTTTTGTGGAGAGATTCTGTAGCGGAAAGCTGACCGGGTAAACGGATGTAATAGAACAAGGCGGCGGCAGCAATACAGCAGGTGATTGCCAGCAACAGAAGCTCGTAATGATATTGCCCCTGGGCGTCCTGGTAGAAGATCCAATCGACAAACCTGTTATCCGTGTTACCCGCTGAATCTAATCGCGAGTAAAAGAGAGTGATCGTATTGTGAGTAAGGTGGTAGAGAATGCAGGGCAGCAGGCTGCCTGTCTTGACAGCGATATAGCCAATGACCAAACCTATCGCAAATGCGTTCAGCGATTGCTGAAGAATGCCATGAATAATTGCGAAAAACAGACTCGAAAGCGCTATGGCTGACCAGGCATTTCCCAGCCGGCGGAAGCCAGAGAGCAGGAATCCACGAAAGACCAGTTCTTCGCAGATGGCTGGAACGACGGCAATCACCAGTATCACATAGTACCACGGTGTGTCAGCGATCAACTTGCTGATCGGCTGTAGGGCCTCTGCAGTTCCGGAGTTTATCGGGTAGATCCATTGGATTAAATTTTGCAGTTGCATTGCCAGGGGATGCAAGCAGACCGCCAGCAAGATGGCCAACAAACAAGACCAGGCAGAAGTGGATCGAACCAGGAAAGTCTTGGTGGGCTGACGGGTAAAGAAAAAAGCCAGCAATAAAGTTGGCAGCAGCATGAATGCTAATTGCAGGGTTACCATTGAAAAGGCAATGTTTGCCCAAGAATCCACCGAGTTGGGGAATATGAAATTGGCAAAAAAATGCAGTAGCAATAACAGTAGCCCACAAAACACGGCCATGCCGGGCGTTGGAGTGTCACCGCGTGTCTTAATTAGATGCCGTAGCCAAAGTTTTAGATCCCAGCGTTCACTTTCACAGAACAAGACCGATTCATTGTTGAATTGAGCAATGGCCCAGCGACTGGCAAGCCAGCAGCAAGTGGCCGTGACGCCGAGGACTGGGATGACAAATTGCAGCGCTGTCCAGTAGTGCTGTTCGGAAAGTGTACGCAGCAGCAGCATCATGCCCGTGATGGGAATGAGGCTAGTTCCCAAATCCAGTTCAACACTGGGCAACATGGAAAGTGTCATTAAGGGCATGCAGATCAGCAGCAGTGGCATGAGATAGTATTGGCCCTCTTTGGTACTGCGGGCAAACGCGGCGACTGCCAGGGCCAAGGCACTGAAGAGGGCAGCAATCGGTATTAAGGCCAGCAATAACCAGCCAATGGTTGACAACGGTGGTATGCCAATTGGTATCGCGGCTTCCGACATTTGAGAGATTTGCGTGAAGACGAGGGCTCCAGTAATTCCCAGGCTGAGCAGGTTCAAGAGAGCCGTCAGGATGCTGAAGACCATGACGGTAATCATTTTTCCCCAGACGATTTCTCGGCGATCCGCAGGGCTGCAAAGAAGCGTTTCGAGAGTGCCACGTTCTTTTTCTCCGGCACATAGGTCCACTGCCGGATAGAATGCTCCTGCTAAGGCCCAGACCAGGGCGAAAAATGGCAGGATCTTTGACCAAACAACCGCTTTCTTGGTCGCTGGTTTGGCGACATCATGTTTTTCGAGTTGGAAGGGATTGTTAGCCTGCTCCGGGATGCGACTTTCCCGAAAGCTCTCTTTCACGACAAGCTGACGCCATTGCCGGAGTATGCTGTCGGTGCGCCGGAAACCGAGTTGCGATTTGTCATTGGCACTGTTGATGTAGATTTGTGGCGACGGAACGACAGTTTGAGCCAGTTGTGCTGCCGATATTTTTTCCGTGCGGTAAGCGGTAATTTGCTCCCGAAAGTTGCGTAATTGCTTACCAAAGTTATCAGGAAAATAGACAACGACTTCGTATTGTTCGGCCCCGATCACTTGCTCGGCGTGAGCGGGTAAAGTTTGAGCAGTGACAGCTGCGGGTAGCTGCTTGTTGACCACTATTTTCAGCAAGGGCACCTTGGATTTTGAGAATAAGGTTTCGTTAAACCTCTCACCGGCGGGATTCAATAGTGCGATCGAGTCTTCTTGGGGAAGGTTCTCCGTACCGATGATCCAGATTCGGGTGGGAGAGTCCTTGAGAAACTGTGCAACTTGCAGATAGGTCATTCCCAGCAGCGGGTATAACACCAGTGGCAGGATCAGGATGGTAAACAAGGTCCGCCGATCGCGCAGCTGATCACGCAGTTCGCGAACACAAATCAATTTGATATTTGCCCATTTCATGGTGCGACTCATTCAGTTGACGTCCGGGTTTCAGAGCCGGTTTGTTCCGCTTCCTGGTGTCGTGTGATCAGTCCAAAAAAGAGTTCTTCCAGGTCTTCTTCACCATAGGTATTGAGCAATCCTTCGAGCGTCCCTTCGGCCAGGATAGTACCTTCGTACATGATGGCAACCTGGTCACACAAGCGCTCTGCTTCGCGCATGATATGGGTTGAGTAAACAATACACTTTCCCTTGTCTCGCAGTTCAGCCACCGTGTCGAGCAAGGCACGCGCGACCAGCACATCGAGCCCCGCGGTTGCTTCGTCAAAGATTAACACGGGTGGATCATGGACGAGGGCTCGGGCAATGGAGACCTTTTGTTTCATGCCCGACGACATTTTGGCCCCCAATACGTCACGGAAGGAATTCATTTGCAGACGCTCAAACAGTTGCTGCATTTGCTGATCGAGGCGGTCTTCGCTGAGCCCATAGAGTTTGCCAAAGTAGGCGACCATTTCCCAGGCTGTCATGCGGTCATAAATGGCCGTATTGGCGGAGACAAAACCGATCTGCTGGCGCACCTTGGTGGCCTCTGTCGAGACGTCGCACCCGTTGATCGTGGCGCTACCGGAGGTAGGACGCAACATGGTACTTAAGATGCGCAGTGCCGTTGTCTTGCCCGCTCCATTGGGGCCCAATAGCCCATAGACCTGGCCCGGTTGCGCGTCAAAGGACAATTGGTCCAGGGCCAGGAATTCGCCGCGCTGAAGATCAATGTATGCCTTGCTTAACTGACTTACGTGAATCATCAAGCTGCCCTGTTAGTTATACCATTCTCGTGGACATGGCCGGTCAAGGAGGCCAGCGTCAGGCAGACCGACTCGGTACGAGGCGTTTATGTTAATTCGTAAACTTGCGTAGCTGATTGCTGTTGAGCCTGCTGGCGATTAGCAAGAACCGCACGCTGCTCAAACTCCTCGTCAAGTAGTTCGTAAAAGACATTTCGTTGACGTGGAATAAATCCTAACTCCTCAATCGCTTCCCGAATCTGGTCCAGCGACAGGTAATGAACCGTGCCTGCCTCCGCGACCACGTTCTCCTCGATCATCAAGCTGCCCATGTCGTTGGCACCATAGAGGAGTGCCAGTTGACCGATCTTGAGACCCTGGGTGACCCAACTGGATTGAATGTTGGGAAAGTTGTCCAGGTAGAGACGGGAAACGGCCTGGGTTTTCAGGTACTCAAAAGAACCGGCCGGAGCGATCTCTGCCATCTCGGTATGTTCGGGCTGGAAGGTCCAACAGATGAAAGCGGTGAAGCCGCCGGTCTCATCCTGCAACTGGCGTAAGCGGTCCAAATGTTCAATCCGCTCTGCCAACGTTTCGATGTGACCAAACATCATGGTAGCCGTGCTGTTTCCCCCCAGTTCATGCCAGACACGCATGACGTTGAGCCAGTCATCGGTCATCACTTTTCCCCGCGTCATGTCGGCGCGAACGCGGTCAACAAGGATCTCGGCACCACCGCCAGGCAGACTTCCCAGCCCGGCTGCCTGGAGACGTTCCAGTACCGTCCGAATTGAAAGATTGTTGATCTTCGTGAAGTGATGTAACTCTGGTGGACTGAAACCGTGGATATTTACCTCGGGAAACTGTTGCTTGATCTCCTGTAACAGTTCTTCGTACCAGTCAAGCTGGTAGTCGGGATGCAGCCCGCCTTGCATGAGAATCTGGTTACCACCGAGGGCGACCGTCTCTTCGACTTTTTTTAGCAACTCTTCACGAGGAAGAACATATCCTTCATCACTCTTGGGCCCGCGGTAGAAAGCGCAGAAGTCGCAGACCGCGGTGCAGACATTCGTGTAGTTAACGTTGCGATCAATGTTGTAGGTGCGATAATTCTCCGGATGCAACCGTTGGGTCACCGCATTGGATGCTTCTCCAAGAGCTGTCAGGTCATGCGACTCCAGTAGCTGGAGTCCCTCTTCCGGGCTGATTCTCTCCCCGGAAACCGCTTTGTCGAGAATTGTTGAAATCATGGCTGAGTTGGGCTCGGATCAGATCGTGATAATGCGACTGTTAGATCAAGCTGACAGGCTAGTTCAGTTTACTCGGATGTTGACAACTTTAAAATGTGCGGCTGGCGAGAAGATCCAGTTTCTGGGCGTGGTCAAAGAATAACTCCAGCCCCTGTTGTTCCCGGGAACCAAGTTGGAAATGTAAGTTGTCACGGAGATAGGCAAGGCATTGAGGTTGAGTGAGCTGAACATGAGAAGATTCTTCCTCAGCAATCTCTTCTAAATGGTCGAGTCCCTGGTCACGGGCCGTGGTAAGGGCTGCCTGGACCCGTTCGAAGTGTTCGCTAAACGACTGGCGAGCAACCCACATGGCAAAAACAAATGGCAGTTCTGACCAGCGACACCACTGGTCCCCCAAGTCCCAGGTTTCATGGAAGCCATCATTGGAAAGGTGCATGGCGCGGTCGCCAATGACCAGGACTGCATCACTTGGTAACTCTGAAATGTCACTACCGATTGGAAATGGTTCCAATCGTGGCAGCAAGTTGAATCGCTGTTTCAACAGGATCTGCACCATCGCCACACTCGTGCGTGATCCTTCATCAAGGGCCAGCGTTTCGATTTCTTGGATTGGCTTGCGACTCAATAACTGGACACTGTAGACCGGACCGCGACAAGCAATGCAGGCGTCCGAAATGATGGTGTAACCAGGTTGTTGCAAATATTCAATCGAAGGGATCAAGGCAACGTCCAATTTTCCAGTAGCTAACTCGTCCGCTAGCCGACTGGGTAAGTCATAGACGATCTCGGCGTCAGGCAGCAACTGTTGTAAACCATACACCAGGGGCTTGGTGTTTAAGTAAGAGACCGCTCCAATACGAACCGATGAGCCGCCATCGGGAGAGGAATTGAAACCTGGGGTTGATGTCATGGCACACTCGTGAAAAAGGGGAATTCAGTTCTGCAGCTGAATTCACAGCGGTAATTATACGGCTTCTTTGACATGGCCGCCAAGGGTCCCGGCCGTTTCGAACAATTCCTCCCCTTACCCGCAGTCATCCGGGTGTGATTAACGGCCCTAGAACGGCAAGTGACGGGAGGTTTTAGGAAAAGCGAGGCCGACAGCCGCGTCAAGGTGACGATTACGGCAGCTTGCAATCAACCAGCCACGGGTGACCCGCTGGTAGCAGTCCTGCTGATTTCCAGAGCACCGGTAAAGGAGCCACCACTGTGCGAGCTTCCCGTGTCATGGGATGGAAAAACGAAAGGCGACGGGCATGCAAAGCAATAGAGCGAGTGCGCTCGTCGGCCGATTGTTTGTCCAGGGTCACGGTTGACTGGTAACGCAGATCGCCGACGATAGGATGCCCGCGACTGGCTGCCTGCAAGCGGATCTGATGGGTGCGACCTGTTTCTAGTTCGATCTCCAGCCAACTGCGGTTTCCCACCTGGAAAATTAATTGATACCGTAACACGGCGGTCTTCGCTTCCGGATGCTCTGCAGGTACCATTTCGGCTTGCGCTTTCCCCGGAATCTTGCGCATGCTATCAACCCATTCCCCTTCCGGTGGCGAGACCAGGCCTTCGACACATACCCAGTATCGTTTCTCGACGATCCTTCCTTCAAACTGTTGCGAGAGTCGCTTGGCTGCCCGGACGTGTTTGGCAAAGACCATGATGCCGGAAACCGGTCGATCCAGACGGTGGGGCACTCCCAGGTAGACGCGGCCCGGTTTATTGTCACGTTCTTTCAGGTATGCCTTGATGCGACGTTCTAAACTGTCAATGTGAACAGGTGCCTGGGTTAGCAGCCCGGCTGGTTTGATGATTGTCAAACAGGGACCTTCTTCAGAGCAGATCTCAAAACCAGTCGGTTGCATGATGAAATTCTGTTCAGTCATCAAGAGGCTGTCCTCGGACTTATGCGTTTACCCGTGCCTGGCTAGCAAGCGATTCATTAAGGGTGGGCAAAGCCGGTCCAGCCAGACAAGTAACTTGCCGCCGACCGGGATAATGATTTCGTGGCGCCCGGCAGCCATTGCACGGATAATCTTGGTGGCGACCTTCTGCGGTGGCATGCCACGTCGACCTGCTGGCGCGGAGGTTTTGTCCTGGTGCAGCAGGTGGTCGAAGAATTCGCTGCTGGTGGTGCTTGGACTAACGAGCAACAGATCGATACCTGTGGCAGCAAGTTCGGCGCGGAGTGCATCAGAAAAACCATGGAGGGCAAATTTGCTAGCGCAGTATTCACTCTTGCTGGGAACCGCCCGATGTCCAAGGACTGAGCCAATGTTGACAATGATCGGTTGACGACCTGTCTGCAGCACGGGGATGGCCAGTCGCGTTAGTTCGACGGCGGCAAAAAAGTTGACTTCCATGATCTGGCGCAGAATGTCTTCGCTGGAGTCAGTGAAGTTAGCGATCGAACCGATTCCCGCGCAGTTGATAATGGCGTCAACGCCACCCCATTGCGACTGGCATCGTGCCAGCATGGCCTGCCTCGTTTGTTGCTCAGTGATATCACCGGCTACCAGGCAGACCTCGCCACCCTCCTTCTCAATGTCGCCAGCCAATTCTCTTAATCGTTCTTCGCGACGTGCGTTTAAGACCAGGCGTGCGCCTCGACGCGCTAACTGACGGCTTAAGGCCGCCCCAATTCCACTGGAAGCACCAGTGCAGAGGACGCGTAGTTCTCGAAAATCACGTCGGCTCATCAAGCTCATTCCGTTATCTGGTGTGTGAGTCAAATAAATGGATGACAACGTGTCTCATGCACTGTCGTCTACAGTCGGTACGGAATCATTGGCATTTGTGCTGGTCGACTTTACGGCGTCAACCGGCAGCAGCGGATGATCTTCAATCGAGACATCAGGATCGTCAATACGGCCCAAGTACTTTTGCGGGATGCGGCAGTGAATAAGGGCTCGGTTTTCGTGGTAACGCTGTGAAATGACCTCTCCATGAGCGGCCAGGTAGGCCATCAGTTTGCCGTTGGAGACGTCCATTTCAATATCCACGTCCCGGAACGCACGGCTCAGGGCGTCGCTGACCGCCAGGGCCAGCTGTTCAAGACCAAGACGGGTACTCGCACTGATCGGAATTGCGTTGGGATACCTCTGCAGGATGGCATCTAGCTGAGAAGGCGATTCTAGCATGTCTACTTTGTTAAGAGCCAGTAGCGTGTCTTTCTCTTCGAGACCGATATCCTGCAGCACGGAACTGACCGCAGCGATTTGGTTGATTGCTTCCGGGTTGGTCGCATCTGCAACATGCAGCAGGAGGCTCGTTTGTCGAGCCTCTTCAAGAGTTGCCTTGAAGCTGGTGATGAGGCGGTGAGGGAGATTGCGAATGAAGCCAACCGTGTCACTGAGTAAAATGGGGCCCCAGTGGGGTAGCTGCCAGCGACGTGTGCGGGTGTCGAGTGTGGCAAATAACTTGTCTTCGGTCAGTACGTCGGATCCCGTTAGCACGTTCATTAAAGTGCTCTTGCCAGCATTGGTGTAACCAACGAGCGAAACCGTCATGTGGTCGTCGCGAGCTGCTCCCTGTCGCTCCTTGCGGTTTTCGATCTTCTTTAACTCGGTGCGTAGCTCGTGAATTCGCTTTTCGACAAGCCGACGATCAAATTCCAACTGTTTTTCACCCGGGCCACGCATGCCGATACCCATCTTCATGCGGGACAGGTGGGTCCACATGTGTTTTAAGCGTGGCAGAGAGTATTCCAGTTGTGCCAGTTCGACCGAGAGCCTTGACTCATACGTCTGGGCATTGGAGGCAAAAATATCGAGAATCAATTCAGTGCGGTCGAGGACCTTGGTGTCGACAGCGCGCTCCAGGTTGCGTGTCTGGGCGGGAGTCAGGTCGTTGTCAAAAATAACGACGTCCGCATCACAATGAGCAACCAGCTGAATCAGCTCTTCCACTTTACCCTTGCCCAGAAAGGTTCGGCTGTTTGGACGAGAACGGCGCTGAAGCAAGTGGCCAACAATGTTGGCCCCCGCGGTGCTGGCAAGCCCTTTAAGCTCCAGTAAAGGATCCTGTTCGGCGACGTGATCTGGTAGGATGACACGTACGAGAACAGCAGCCTCACTGGCGACGCCTGGTACGCGCTCTTGTTCGTGCACGGTGGCAGTTATTCCTCACGCATCAATGGAAGGTCATCTCGTGGCCAAGTGCTTTAACTGACGTTTCCATTGTAGCGTGAACCAGGGTGACTGGAACCATCTTGATCGCCTCGTCAGCCGCTTTGCCTGTCCCTGTTGGTTGAAGCAGCCCAAACGAGGCTCTATACTTGGGCTGGTTACGCCAATTGAATTGTTTTCACGGCCCCTTGTAGACTTTCGGTCACTCCCGTAGATGACTAAGCACGATCAGGGCCTGGTGATGTTTTTCGAGGATACAATAGCATGACTAACGATCTAAATCGTCGTTCCCTATTGCGGCACCTCTCGGTGGGCTCGGTTGCCTGCTGGGCTGGCCTGCAGATGGACCTCACCGCAAATTCCCCTTTGAATGCTCCCTCCTGCTCGGCCGCTGAAGAAGCACCTCTCTTCAAGATTTCAGTTGCCCAATGGTCGTTTCATCGCACGATTCGCTCAGGTAAGCTCGATAATCTCGATTTTGCCAAGATTTCAAAGGAACGTTTTGGGATCGCTG
>JAYGDG010000225.1:0-2332 GCA_046583015.1 Pirellulaceae bacterium
GGCAGCAACAGGGCGACGAGAATGCCAATGATGGCAATCACGACTAACAGTTCGACCAGGGTAAACCCCCGGGTCTTTCGAATACGTTGCTTCATGGGACACCTCTTTCAGCGTAAAAAAGAAATAAACGAAGTTCGTCAATGTTGCTATTTACTTTAACACTAGGAACCCAGGGATGCAAACAATAGGAGTGTTAAAAGCGGCGAAAAATCTTGTTTTATATCGAAAAGGTATGCCTCACGAGCCAGTAACCAGCTGCCTGTAGGGTCCCCGGTAACTTACCCGGTGCCAATAAAAAACGGGTCGCACTCCCGTGACAGGAGTGCGACCCGCTGCTAGTTACACAATTAAGCGACAAGCGGCTTAGGGTTCAAACCCGGAGCCAACTGGTTCGCCGTCACGTCGACAACCCAGACGCTGATACGTCAGGTAGTCGATGGTTTCAGCCAACAGATGGACCGAACCGTCTGCAAAGACAAATTGCGCACCACCCTTGTGCATCGACTTGAAGCCCTGGCTCGTCTGGCGATTTTGCCAGTGGGTACAACTGTTGGGTCCCGTATAACCACGTTCCCAAAGTCCAATGACTGGGTAATTGATGGGAGCACTGGTACCCGTCCAGAGGGAATTGAAGTGCATCCAGCCATTGCGATGATAGTTACCCTTCGAAGGGATGATTTCACCCATGGCGATCGTTTGTGCCGTGCCATCGGTGATGTCACGGAAGCGAGCACCCCAGTGACCACGTGAGTAGACACCGGCTAGTTGACTCGAACGAGCATCGCTGCCCAGGTTACTGCGTCCACAACCGAAGACGTTACCTGGATAATCGTTGCACCAGCCACCACGGGAGGTGATGCGGTTGGTACCGATCGAGGTTCCGTAACAGGAAATGGCTCGAGCTGTTTTCGGATTGGTAAACGTCGTATGGGGATCAACATTGGCGGAAGGACAAAGGAAGGAAGGGATAATTTCCGCTCGGTATTGAACACCCGTCTGCGGGTTTACTTGAATCCAGAACTTGTTATTCGGAGGTCCGGTGACTAACGGGCTCTCAAAATCGAGATTGTTGAAGATCGTGTCCAATTCCATGAAGGGGAGCAATTTGACCAGTACGCTACCACGTTGCGTGGGGCTCCAACGGTAACCGTTGTTGGACTGTCGCGTCCAGGTAAAGGCACCATTGTGCGGCAGCGTTTTGTAGGTTTCATGATAATTGTGCATGGCAATACCCAATTGCTTGAGATTGTTACCACAACTCATCTTACGGGCTGCTTCGCGGGCTGCTTGTACAGCTGGCAGCAACAGGGCGACGAGAATGCCAATGATGGCAATCACGACTAACAGTTCGACCAGGGTAAACCCCCGGGTCTTTCGAATACGTTGCTTCATAGGACACCTCTCCTCAGGAAAAAGAATAAAGTTAGATCTGATTCGATAAACGACGAGCCCTCAGGACTCCTTAGATGAGATAGCTTCAGTCTAGCTGAACTTGGCCTAAAAGAACAGCCATAGGGTCGTTGTTTTTGCGTCAAAAAACCGGTTTTTGTTCCGTAAGTGTGGCTTGCGGTCATAACGTCGAAATCGGCTTAAGGACTCATGGCCACGAAGGTTTAGTGTCAGGCAGTCCTGGCCGGGTGTAGCCGGCTCCGAAACAGCCAGGCTAGTTTTTGTTTCAGAACCCATGTACAGCAGGGCACGCGGGCTCAAACTACCGCTCAACGGTTTCGACGTCAGTTGGCAATCGGGGCCTGCTCCCCCAGTGACCTTTGTTGTTGGAATGCTAATTCCACAGCGCAAGAGTCTCTATCGTGAAGCTCCGTCCAGACTAATTTGACGATAAATTCACCGTGCCTTAATGGCCCGGAAAGCCCCTTTCAGATTCCACTTGTTCCGAGCCTTGCAGCGTGATAGGTTTGAAACTGTTCTTTTTGCTCAGTAAATGGGAGATTCAAGCCATGCGAGTTGTTCGAACGGTTGCCTGGCCCACCAGCCTGCTATTGTTGCTGTTTTGTGTCATCCTGCTTGTTGCCGGTTGCGGCGGCGATGATTCTGCCGACACCTCCTCAAGTGAAAATAGTGCTGCCGATACGCCAGAGGTCCCGGCGACTCCTGAAGAGCCAGCGGCTAGCGATCCGGCGACTCCAGAGGCCGACGCGGTGACTGGTTCGGAAGCTGGCTTCGAGCAACCCGATCCGGACGCTCAAACGACCGATGCTTCGGATGACCCGGATGCTCAAGCGGGCGAAGAGGCATTTGCGCCCGGCTCTTTTTTTGCCACCGTTGGTGGAGGCCAGGGGAAGTTAAAGCTGGTGTTTCTTGAGAGTGGTGG
>JAYGDG010000338.1:0-3694 GCA_046583015.1 Pirellulaceae bacterium
ACCCGGTAGAGGACGTCCTGCTGAACACGATTCCGATATGACAACAAACCGTCATCTTTCGGCAACCGATCGCGCCAGCGAAATCTCATCCGCTGGGTGTGCCATCCTGTGCGACTTGGATTGCGCCGATCCTGCTGATAAATACAAAGCGCAGAGCCTCGAAAATAAGGTGTCCCAAAAACTTCGTAAGGTAAACCTGTCTCCATGTCGGTGAAGGCAACCCGCATCACCACCTCGTGGTTCTTAAGTACCTTCCCCATCTGCCCCAGTGAAATCTCGTTGGCAAATCCTACCGTTCGAGCCATCCCCAGGCGGGGCTGATGCCAGGATGATTCCAGCGATCGAGGCACGGCCAGAAAAAATATCCCGCCAAACAACAGCGTACAAAAACAGGTGGCCAGCAAGTGTCGAGCATAACCCCAACCAACAACCGCGCGACCCAGCTCGTCAATCGACGCCCCGTAATGAACAACCGGTTCAGCCATCAGCAGTTGAAACTGGCCTTCTTCACTGGCAGCAGTCGACGGGGCCTTCGAAGGTCGCTGGCGATGCCGGTTCCCTTTTTCAAGCCAGGTAAGTTGCCGCAACAGGGAAAGCAGAGAGAGTGAAAAAAGTGCGGCAACCATGTAGATCGATAAGATACCGATAAATTCAAACCGCTGACTAAGCAGCGTACCGACAACAATTTGGAGCAAACTAAAAATGATCAAGTGGCCGTACAGACGCGTCTTCTTTTCCTGGTAGAGCATAATGATCTGCACATAGACCATTAAATTTGCAATCGCTAATAACTTCTGGTGGCTATCAACGCCAATGAATCCCCGCAACGAAAAGAACGTCGCTACCAGCATGGCAATATTGGCCAGCAACCGATGCAGGCGAAACCATTGTAAAACATCGGTAAAAACAACCGAGGTAATCGCAACCACGGCCATGATGACAGGCAAGACCACGTCATGCTGAACAAAGCCGAGCAAGGCAGCGCTCAGAGTGACCATGATGGCCGTCGAAATCTGTAACCAACGTTCAATAACCACTGCCTGGATCACTCCCTGTCCTGGTGACTGGTTACTATTTCAGCAGACGGCACCTCAACGATCGGCAGCGAAGCCGGTCCAGCATCATTCGGGTTTTCCAGTACATTCGGTGGAGACAACTGGAAATAGTCTGCCAGTTGTTGACTACTGCAATCAATCCAGACTGGCTTCACAGGTAACTCTCCAGCAACCTGCTGGTTTTCAGCCCGTGTGCTAATAACCACAACTTGACTGCCTACACGCAACTCTTCTTTCATCCTTGAAATACAATCCGAGAGATGTGCACCTGGCCCACCTTCGACGGTGGCCAGCGATCGAATAATCTCACGGGCAATCAGGTGTGAGGAAGAGGCTGCCCAACAATGCATGCTTGCTCCAGAGGAGACCAGCATTAACTGGATGCCACTGCAACGACCGAGATCTTGAATCACCGTCGCTGCCATGCTGACCGCCACCTCCAGTGCTGCCTCCTCTGGTGGCAACGGTTCCGGCGAGAGGTAGAGGTCCAGTAGTACTGCAATATCACGATCACGTTGCTGTTCAAACTGACGCACTGCCAGTTTGCCCAGTCGTGCCGAGGTTCGCCAGTGAATCCAGTGCCGACTGTCACCCGGTTGCCAGTGGCGTAAGCCGTAATAGTCTCCTTCGGCATTCCCTTTCGCATGGTACGTCTGTTGCCCGCCAACGCGATCCGCCTCCATCACCTGAAACCACTTCCTCTTTAGCTCTCCCGTCCGGGGACAGACCAGCAGCGTCTGGTCTCCGTAGATTTTTCGAGTTCCCCGCAGCAGGCCAAATGGAAACCTGCTAATTAATCGCAATGCGCTGAACTGATACTGGCCCCGCCGATTCAATTGCCACTGGTAACTAGTAACACTGTTCTTTCCCGCTGCCGTAAAAGGAAAAAACACGTGCGCAGAAGTGAACTTCGTCGAAACCTTCTTTTTTCCTCCGCTGCGAATCTGATCTTTCGCCAGCACACACCAGCTGCCAATCCTGTGGCGATCATTATGCAGGACCAGTTGCACGCGTAATGGATCGCCCGCAGAAACGTAGTCGGGTATCCGCCGTTCCAGGTCCAGACGTCGCAAGCTGACACTTAAAATTCGCCACTGCAACAGCATGGGGCCCAACATGATGCCCGCCAGCAGCATCATTAAGTTCACTTCTCCACCGACGGCACCGCCCGAGATAAAGAGTGCTACAAAGAGGTAGTACCATCCTTCGCGCGTGATCGTAATGCGACGTCCGCTGAACATAAAGCTATCCCGGTACCGGAGTCGATTCGACCAAATCCCGGATGATCCCTTCCAGCACTTCTCGATTCTCTGTCCGCAAGTGACCTCGACTGATCACACGGTGGGCCAGAGCTGGCACTGCCAGTCGTTTGATGTCATCCGGAACAACATAATCGCGCCCTTCTATTAAAGCAGTCGCTTGGGCAGCACGACATAAGCTGATCGCACCCCGGGGACTGACCCCCACATGCAGATCTTCTGCAGCACGCGTGGCGGCAACGATATCAAGCACGTAATCATACATGGACTGGTCAACGCGAATCATTCGCACTGCATCCTGCAAACGGGCAATTGCAGTATCATCCAGGACCGACTGCAACGTGTCCACCGGTTCACCTTCGCGGTGCGTCAACAGCACCTGCATTTCATCTTCCCGGTCTGGATACCCCATCGAGATACGCAACAAGAATCGATCCATCTGGTTTTCCGGAAGTAAATAGGTCCCCTCAATTTCATATGGATTCTGCGTTGCGATCACCATAAACGGTTTTGGCAACTGGTAGGTCGTCCCATCAACCGACACTTGCCGGTCCCCCATCGCTTCCAGCAAGGCACTTTGGGTTCGTGGCGGAGCCCGGTTAATCTCATCCGCGAGCACAATATTAGAGAAAATTGGCCCCTGGTGATAAACGAATTCCGACGTGTTGGTGTTAAAGACCGAGCTTCCCACGATATCACTGGGTAATAGATCGGGAGTGAACTGCAGTCGACAAAACTGTCCATCCACGCTGCGAGCCAAGGCCCGGCCCATCAACGTCTTGCCCACACCCGGGACGTCTTCCAGCAAGACGTGCTCACCAGCCAACAACCCGGTGACACAAAGTTGAACAACCTCCGGCTTTCCCAGCACAACACGACAGATATTGTTCGTCAATTGCCGGACCGAACTCTCAAACTCCGTCACATCAAAAGCACGATTGGTTTCCGGACGTGCGTCACTCATTTCTCAGATCTAACCTCCCCCGGGGTCGAACTCACAGCTCCATCGTAGCGACAAAATAGCCCCTTGTCTGCCAGTGCAATCGGTGGATGACAATTCCATTGCTTGTTCCTCCGCTACCCCATAAGCTAGAATAAGATGGTGGCCTCCGAGGACTGCGGTGGGGTAACGGTTCAGGTTGCCAGGACCATGCGGGCAAAGAACTTTCGGGACCCGCAGTAACTGCTACTTCAACTGGACCAGGAAACATCGGTTTAGTACCTCGCGATGAAATCAACATTTAGCAACAATTCAGAATTTTTCATCGAGCTTATCCCGCTGGATCATTCGTCTTCGTTGGATCTGGACAGTCTCTCCCAATCTGTTGAAATTCCTCTTTTCGACTTCAACGCGACAGGCCCGTTACCCGTACTGGATAC
>JAYGDG010000353.1:0-8451 GCA_046583015.1 Pirellulaceae bacterium
ACTATCACGATGGTGTTCAGTTGGATCCTTTTGGCGTACCTGGTCCTGATGCTGGTTCCCTTCCTGGCAGTCTCGGTCCGGCGGATTCAAGATACAGGCAGAGCGCCTTGGTGGTTACTGGTCGGTGCCCTCCCCTTGACCGCCTGGTTGGTATTTCCCCTGGTAAACCTCAACCTGGGTGCTGCTTTCAATCTGGTTGCCCTTGCCGCAATTTCGGCCCTGTTGGGGGTGATGAGTCTGCGCGGCACGCCGGAAGCAAACAAGTATGGAGAGGTTCCGGAGATTGCTGAACTGGCAGGGAGTGACGAAGACGTGGCCCAGGAAGATGAGGACGGAGAGAATACCGGCAGAGTGGACGTAGAGTCTCGCCTGAAACGGGTTGCCAACATCCAGCGGTTGCGGGGCGACAAGCCACAAATCGAAGCCAACATCCTGTCGGTGCACGACTTGACAGTGGTTTTTGATGGTTTTAAGGCACTGGACATTACCGAGTTCACCCTGCCCCACTACATGCTACAGGTGATTATCGGTCCCAATGGAGCAGGCAAAACGACACTCTGCGACATCATTAGCGGAAAAACCCGACCGACCACCGGGCGGGTTATCTTCTCGGATCGAGACATTACCGAGATGTCTGAAACCGACATTGCCCTGATGGGAGTCGGTCGTAAATTCCAGACCCCAACGATCTACGACAGTCTCACGGTTTACCAGAACATGGAACTGGCGCTTCCCAATTCCCAGGGACTTGCACACAACCTTTGGCACAGCACTTCAAGGGAAGAACACGACCGGATTTTCGAGATGCTAAGGCGTGTGCGGCTGGATGATGATGCCTACCGGCTGGTGCAGGCACTCAGTCACGGTCAGCGCCAGTGGTTAGAGATCAGCATGCTGATCCTGTCATCCCCCAAGCTGTTACTAGTAGATGAACCGGCGGCCGGGCTAACCGATGAAGAGACTATCCTGACCGCGGAACTACTGCTGGAATTGCAGGAAGAGCACAGCATTATCGTCATTGAACACGACATGGACTTCGTGCGCTTGTTAAATGCTCCGGTGACGGTCCTCAACGAAGGCCTCATCATGGCCCAGGGATCGATGGAAGAAGTACAAGCGGACGAAAAAGTCGTGGAGGCCTATTTGGGGCGCTAAGAAACCGATTTAAGAACAAACGCCAGGAATCCAGAATACATTATGTTAACCGTCAACAACGTCTCCTTTTCATATGGCTCCATTCGCACCTTGCAGAAGGTCTGCATGTCGATGAATGCCGGTGAAATCACTTGCATCATGGGTCGTAACGGGGTTGGCAAAACAACGTTGCTCAAGACTATCATGGGAACCCTGCGAGCCTCCCGTGGCTCGATTCAAGTGGGCAGCGAGAATATCACTTCCCTGGCGGCCCATCGACGAGCCAAGAGCGGCCTGGGACTGGTGCCCCAAGGGCGACAAATCTTTGCCAAGTTGACTGTCGAAGAGAATTTAAGAGTCGGCCTGCAGGCCAATCCGCGGCGAACCAGCACCATTCCCAGTCATGTCTACGAGATATTTCCCGTCCTGCTAGAAATGAAACGCCGCATGGGTGGTGATCTCTCCGGTGGCCAACAACAGCAACTGGCCATTGCCCGGGCCCTGGTGGGCAATCCGAAAATCCTCCTGTTGGATGAACCAACGGAGGGAATCCAACCAAACATTATTCAACAGATTGGCCGTGTCCTCAAAGACCTGGCGACCGAGTCCAACATGACCATCGTCCTGGTGGAACAATACCTGGATTTCGTTCGTAAATTCGGTGACAAGTTTTACCTGATGAACCGGGGGCGCGTGGTCGCCGATGGAACCACGGAAGAATTGACCGATGAACTAGTCAGCCAGCATTTAAGTGTCTAGCAATCGCTTTGCCAGGATCGTCATCCTGGCAAAGCCTGGTCGTGAAAGAACCTTCGCATGCCTCAACTGCTGCCCGGTCATGGCCTGCTGGAACTGACCAAGGTCCGTGAGCGGACCGAAATTACCCGCTCCCAGGCAACCAACCCGTTGAAACTAATCACCCCCCGCCGCGCTGGATCGGCAGCCTGGGTCTATTCCAGTACCTTCGGCGGCGGTCTGGTGGCCGGCGATCAAATCCACCTCGACATGCAACTGGCTCCCAATACCACTTGCGTTCTTAGCACCCAGGCCTCCACGAAGGTCTACCGGGATCCAGAGAAGAAAGGCTGTCAGCAGACACTCAGGGCCAATATCGATGACGGGGCGCTGCTGGTTTCCGTCCCCGATCCGATCACCTGCTATGCCGATGCGATCTACGAACAACAGCAACAATTCCACCTGGCTCCAGAAGGCTCGGTCGTGCTACTGGACTGGCTCACCAGTGGACGTCGAAAACGGGGAGAAAGCTGGGATTTCACCCGTTATCGCAGTCAAATCGACGTATACCGGGACTCTCAACAACTATTGTCCGACCGGCTGCTGCTCGATTCCCGGGATGGTCCCTTGAAAAGTCCCTTTCGAGTCGGCCGTTTCCATTGCCTGGCAGTGGTCGTGCTGGTGGGAAAAGTCCTGGAAGCTGTGGCCGAACAGATCCTGCAATCAGTTGCTGAGCAGCCGGTTGAATCAAACAGTTCCCTGATCGAAACGGCCAGCCCCTTGGACGGTGGACTCATCCTGAGAATTGCCGGAATTACGACTCAACTGGTTGCCGACTGTGTGACTCGAAGGTTATGCTTCTTGGAGAGTTTCCTGGGGGAAACCCCTTGGGCCCGTAAGTGGTAAAAAGGAAAAACGTCATGCATTTAACTCCGCGAGAAACGGAAAAACTGGATCTCCATAATGCCGGATTCCTGGCACAAAAGCGTTTAGCCCGGGGGCTGCGACTCAATTACCCGGAAGCGGTGGCCCTGATCGCCACCCAGCTGCTCGAATCAATTCGGGACGGTCGCTCCGTGGCAGAGCTGATGGACCTGGGACGACAGTTTCTCGGCCGTCGCCAGGTGATGGCCGGTGTTGCTGAAATGATACCGGAAGTCCAAGTCGAAGGGACATTTCCCGATGGTACCAAGCTGGTCACCGTCCACCATCCGATTGCAGCGGAAGACGGGAACCTGCAGCTGGCTCTAGCCGGCAGTTTCCTGCCTGTTCCGGAACTGGCTGTCTTTGGTGACCAGAGCGAAGAGGCTGCCGACGTTCCGGGAACGTTTACGACCGCCGAAGGTGAATTAGAACTCAACGTGGGACGGGAAACGGTAGTTCTCACGATTACCAACCTGGGAGATCGTCCGGTCCAGGTGGGCAGCCACTACCACTTCGTTGAAACCAACTCGGCATTACAGTTCGACCGGGAGCAAGCCTATGGGAAACGGCTTGATATCCCTGCTGGTACAGCAGTCCGTTTTGAGCCCGGCGAAAGTAAAGACGTTACGCTGGTCGAAATTGCCGGCAACCAGGTCATTCGCGGCGGCAACAACCTGGCCGATGGACCGGTCAACGACGAAAACCGAGCCGCCACCATGGAACGAATCAAATCCCAATCGTTCGCACACGAAAGCAGTCAATAATTCTCGTTTCAGGCAGGCTATCATGGCATACAAAATCTCCCGTTCCGGCTATGCAGACATCTATGGACCGACCACCGGTGACCGTGTCCGGCTAGGTGACACATCGCTCGTCCTGGAGGTCGAAAAAGACCATACGGTCTATGGCGACGAATGTAAATTTGGTGGTGGCAAAGTGCTCCGTGATGGCATGGGACAAGCCACCGGTGTCTCCCAGGAAGACGCCCTCGACCTGGTGATCACCAACGCCCTGGTTATCGACTACACGGGAATCTACAAGGCGGACATTGGTATCAAGGCGGGCAAGATCGTCGGTATCGGCAAGGCTGGCAACCCGGACGTGATGGAAGGGGTTGATCCACAGATGATCGTCGGCGTGACCACGGAAGTCATCGCTGGAGAAGGACAGATACTGACTGCCGGCGGCCTCGATACCCACATTCACTTTATCTGTCCGCAGCAGGCCCTGGAGGCGATTGCCAGTGGTTTAACCACCATGCTTGGTGGCGGAACCGGGCCCGCGACTGGAACCTGCGCGACGACCTGCACCCCCGGTGCCACTCACATTCGCATGATGCTCCAGGCGACCGATGACCTGCCGTTGAATTTCGGTTTTCTCGGCAAAGGAAACACGGCCAAGCCTGCAGGGATCGAAGAGCAAGTTCTCGGTGGTGCCGTCGGACTCAAACTTCACGAAGACTGGGGAACGACGCCAGCCACCATCGATTGTTGTCTGACCGAAGCAGAGAAGCTGGATGTCCAGGTCTGCATCCACACCGACACCTTGAATGAATCCGGCTTCGTCGAAGATTCGATTGCAGCCTTCAAAGGGCGCACCATCCACACTTATCACACCGAGGGTGCTGGCGGTGGCCACGCTCCTGATATCCTGCGAGTCTGCGGTCAGCAGAACGTATTGCCCAGTTCAACGAATCCGACACGACCCTACACGGTCAACACGATCGATGAACATCTCGACATGCTGATGGTCTGTCATCACCTGGACAAGAATCTTCCCGAAGACGTCGCCTTTGCCGAGAGCCGTATTCGGGGAGAGACCATCGCCGCCGAAGACATTCTGCACGACATGGGAGCCATCAGTATCATGGGCTCCGATGCACAAGCGATGGGACGCGTCGGCGAGGTTATCTCGCGAACCTGGCAAACCGCCGACAAGATGCGACAGCAGCGCGGTTCACTGGCCGAGGACAGTGACGGAAACGACAATTACCGAATCAAACGCTATGTTGCCAAGTACACGATCAATCCGGCCCTCGCCCACGGCATGTCGCACCTGATTGGTTCAGTTGAGGTTGGCAAGCTGGCCGACCTGGTCCTCTGGAAGCCCTCCTTCTTCGGTGCCAAGCCGGAACTGGTCATCAAGGGTGGCATCATCGCCTGGTCACAAATGGGTGACCCTAATGCTTCCATCCCAACGCCCCAACCCTCCTTCATGCGTCCCATGTTTGGCGGCTATGGAAAAGCGGTTGGTCCGATTTCAGTGGCCTTTGTGAGCCAGTTGTGTCAGCAAGAAAACGTGGCCAGCACGTATGGCCTGGGAAAACAACTGGAGGCCGTGAAAAACTGCCGTCAAATCAGCAAGAAAGATATGAAGCTCAATGACACCACTCCGGAAATCACAGTCGATCCGGAAACTTACCGCGTGACCGCAAACGGAGAACATCTGACCTGCGAACCGGCCGAGTCACTGCCACTGGCCCAGCGCTATTTCCTCTTTTAGGTAGCCGTTGGGTATTGCGCTGTGCGGGGGACTAATCCCCACTTGGACCTGGCAGCTCTCTCCTGATTTGTTCGAGGCGACCGACCAGGTTAAACATCTCCCGTTCCAAATCACCGATCCGTTGTTTAACAGCCTCCTCGTTCAGCTGGGAATCTTCCCGGTTGGAATAGCTGCCGGACATGCCCAGCGACTTGACATAGAGCGTTTTCGCGCGGTCCACCTGTCTCAAGTGCTGCTGGATGGTGGTGGGATTGTCCCACCCTTGTTCTAACAAAGAGATGCGAGCTGCAGACTTCCAGTACGTCAACTGGGCCTGGTAGGTAACATGTTGCCGCTTGGGGTAAAGGTCAATCATGCGCTCTTCAATCTTCAGCTGCTGATCGATTTTTTCAATGATCTCTTCAGCTCTTTTTCTTTGAGTCTGGGTCACCTGGTAAACGCCCGAGTCGGTGCGTGCCTGGTCCATCACCATCCTGATTTGTTGCACCGGCTTGCGAATTGATCGCTGGTGGGACAGCCAATAGCATCCAGACAGCAGCATGATGGGCGGAAGAAAGTAGATCGCCTGCCAGGTCAATGCCTTCATCGGCGACAGGGTACCCGAGCGGTCCCACCAGGAGACGGTTGTTCCGGTTGTCTCTTCAACCGCTTCTTCCATCTCCAGGTTCTGACGATTCTCTTTATGACGCACTTTCCAAATGAAGCCATCGTAATAGTAGTGCGTGATGGTTGATGCGAAGAGTGTTGAAGCTAACAAACCAATCAGCCATTTGAAGGGCACTTCAGGTTGCACCGGATTCCTCGGCCCCAGCGTAACGACATAACCATAGCCCAGGCAGAGCGCCAGGTAGAGGAAAACGACTGCGGCCAGTCCAAGCCAGCCACCACGGGAGAAAAACCAGCGAAAAGCACCCGACCGTACCGACTGGTTCCGGTGTGCCAGGTTCCGGTTGTATTTCCAGACAATGGCCAGGTATTGGGTGACATGGACGATCCCCAACGTGGCAAACCCTGACAACAGGGTCCATTCTGCACCACTGGGTTGAAATCCACGGGCATACCCTCCCTCACCCTGCCCAGCGGAAAAACCACCGACCAGTGCATTGAAGGCATCTGTAACCCAGAGAATGATCGCGTCCATCGCACCGTGCGGCACATAGGTCAAATACATCATCCCAAAGGTGACCAGCATTAGTGCCATCTTGGCATAACTGATGAAGTAGTTTTTCTGCTGACACCAGCGCAAGTAAGCGAGATAACGAACCGTCACTAGCAAAGCGAATCCCAAAGCAAACCACTGGCACCCGTGCAAGAAACTTGAATTCACGAAATTCACCAACGGCACACCACACTCAATCGCCAGCTGGTACAGCAGGTTTGGCAACCAGGCGATCGTGGCCAGCATGATGTAGATGAACCAGGAACTACACAACCAGAGATCCATGCGGGCAGCGATCTTACGGGGAGCTCGATTGTGCCGATCATAAATGCGCATAAAGCCATAATGTTGCATCAAGAAATGCCAAAGATCCCAGATCGTCACGATGACGTAGAGGTAGAGAATATCATTCAGGGAACTGCCACTGCGAATCAAGAAAATAACCGCTAACATGCAGCAACCGAAGGGAATGATCGGTGCCAGCAGCAGGCTCCAGCGAAAACGTTTCAAGAGATCACGATCACCATAGATCCGCATAAACGTGGGCAAATGGTGTGACGTGTTAACAACGGCAAAAGTACTCCAGATCAGGAGCTCGCCGCCAATAAAGAACAACCAGAGGACCAGCGGCAGCACGAAGACAGGCGTGCCGATGATAAAGAAGCAATCGCCCCAGGAACTGAGAATCCAGTTCTGCCGTGGCCGGGCAGCAGGCGATTCGGAAACTGCCAGCGTACTCACGAACTCTTCTCCGAGTGGATTTTCTTGATACAACAACCTGCCATGCAGTCCTTGGCGAACTATTGGTTATTGTACCTCACGATGCTCTGCCTGGCAGCGGCAAAACACTCTCTTCGCAGCTCTAGTCCCTGTTTCAGGTGATCTCTGCGAGTAGTTCTTTCCAGAGTCGTTTTTCACGTTGCGGTCTTACCAGCTGCTGCACTTGAGAGCAACTGGCTTTCAATTGTCGATAGAAATCTCGATCCTGTTCTGCCCGCACGAGTAGCTGAGTTAACTGGTTCGTGTCTCCAACCGGAAAATAGCCGGGATAATCCTCTCCTAGCAAGCCAACCATACCGGAAATCCGACTTGAGAGCATGGGGACCTCGGCAGCCAGCGCTTCGGAAGCAACATTGGGAGCACCTTCCAGGCGTGAGCTGACAACTACCAGCCGACTGCGCCGCAATCGCTGCAAAGCCTGCCAGCGGGGCAATTGCCCGAGCCAGCGGTAGCGAACGTTCTGAGTCATTTCCCGGACGGCCTGCCGCTGCATCCCCTGCGAAAGTGCCTGGCCGATCTGAACAACTCGAATCTTAGAGCTCGCCGGTAGTTTTCGGCTTGCCAGGGCCAACCGAAAGGGATCCTTCACTGCTCGCAGGTGGGCCACAACGGCGACTTCCATTACCCGTTTTAGCGGTGGGACGCGTCGAAACGGTTTTCTTGCTGACTGGATAATCGCACATGCTTTCTTTCGATGCTGAGCCTCCAGGTACCCGAGACCATCCGGCTGCAGCACCACCACTCGCGTTGCCAGTCGAAGCGATTGTTGAGCTGCCCGGGAAGCGGGCAAATCATGATAGAGATCGGTGCCCGTCAAGGCAACGATCAACGGTTTTCCCGGGTACTGATCTGCAAATTCGGCAATTGAGCAGGCACTACGGCGGGCATGCAAAGCGATCAGCAAATCAGTCGAGGTCGGCTGGTATTGGGTCGTGATCTTAACACGATGCCCCAGGTCTCTGAGCAGCCTGGCCCAGCGTAGCGCTGTGACACGATTACCATGCAAGCTCCTGGCAGGAGCCGGTGTGACCATTTGGATACGAAGCGAGCGATTCATAACATCCGTTGTAGCTGGAAATAAGTTACCAACCTCCGTCCCCAACTCCAGCAGACCGTAACACAATGTGTTACGTGCTCCCAGGTCAGGCAAGATCACCAGCTTCAAAAATGGGCACATTATCCCGGCAGCTGCGCAAAAAAAACACAGCTGATCAGCG
>JAYGDG010000361.1:0-14698 GCA_046583015.1 Pirellulaceae bacterium
GAGTGGTTCAGTTGCTTAGTTAATCAACGTCGAGCCGGTGAAAGAGCACCGAGTTTTCTTTCACCGGCTCGTTTCGTGTTTGTTGGACATGGGCATGCGGGGCAATCAATGCTGACGTTGCGACAAGAACGACCAGGGAGCGTTACGTCAATGACGCTGGTGGGTGTGATCGTTGGCGTAGTTGCCTCGACCACGTTTCTTGCTCCCGTAACAGTTGCTCAGGAAACCGACGCGGACGTTGTCGCGGAGACGGGCTATTGGCAGGAAGTGTTTCAGGGGAAACGGATCCTGGAGATGGAACTGCGTTTCACAGCGCGGGCCTGGCAGGCAATGCAGCCAGCGGCTGGGCAACGGCAACCCGGTGGCTTTCCCAGGGGAGACCAGGCAGAGTTTTCTTATGCGCGTGCGTCACTGACGATTGACGGCAAGCAACTAGAGGATGTTGGCGCACGATTTAAAGGGAATTCTTCCTACCGAAGTTCCCAGCGCGGTTTCAAGCGACCCTTTAAGATCGATACGAATCGCTTCGTGAAAGGCTTGAAATGGCATGGCCGGACCAAGCTAAACCTCTCGAATTCGTTTAAAGATGCAAGCTACCTGAGAGAAAAACTGGGTTACGAAATCTTTCAGGCTGCAGGTTTGCCGGTGCCGGGAGTTGGTTGGGTACATTTGACATTGACGGTGGAGGGACAGGTTGCCCAGCGGGATTTAGGGCTCTATGTATTGGTTGAGCAGGTTGATGACGACTGGATTGAACGAAAGTATGGAGCCAAGTCTGCCAGCACGGTTCTGATGAAGCCAGAAGGTTTTGTCGAGTGGCCATACCTGGGAGAGAATCTCTCGGCCTACGATCGATACAGCATTAAAGAAGGTGAAAAGAACACGGTCTTGATGAAACGGTTTGTGGCGTTCCTGCGGTTGTTGAAAGAAAGTGAACCGAGTGAATTTGCTCAGCAAGTGGATCAGTATCTGGATCTCGATAACTGGGCCCAGTATTTCGCGGCCAACACGCTCCTGGTTAACCTCGACAGCATGGTAGCCATGAGCCACAACTATTATCTGCTCATTGATTCAGCCGATGGGCTGATTAAGATTCTCCCCTGGGATTTGAACGAGTGTTTTGGGTTGTTTACCGTTGGTGCAAGCCCACAAGACCTTGTTCGTTGGGATATTCAACATCCCTGGGTGATGGAGAATAAGCTGCTAAGCCGTTTGTTTGATGTGCCGGAGTTTAGCAAACGCTACGAGGCAGCTATTGGAGAATTGATGAAGTCAGCGTTTCGGCTGGAAGCTATCAATCGCCGGATTGCAGAATTCCAACCCCGCCTGGAGGCAGTGCTGAGAGAAAACGGGCATTCCGACGAGATCCGCCCCATGCGAGAATCAATAGAGGGGGGCCAGGCCAGTGGGGAATCGTTTCGAGGGTCTGCGATCGGTTTGAAGTATTTTATGAAGCAACGGGTAGCGTCAGTGCAGGGGCAACTGGCCGGTTCCGAGGAGGGCGTCAAGTTGCAGCAAAGGCGTCGCCGTGGTGGTCCACCTTTCGGTCCCCCTCCTGGGATGGATCGAGAGGGACCGATGATACCCGGAATGCCAGTGATTGAAGCACTCGACGCCGATCGCAATGGAGTTCTCCCTGTTGAAGAGATTAAACAGGCTGCCAACAGGCTTAAAAAACTGGATCGTAATGGAGATGGAAAACTGTCACCGATGGAGTATGAATTTGGGATCAGACCACGTCGTGAGAGGCCTGGCTTCCCACCGCGACCACGGTGAGTTTAGCTAACAGGCTTACAAGCTTATGACCGTTGTCACTCTGGGGAGGAAAACGGAAACCGAGTCGTCCGGGGTGGTTGAGAGGCGCGAAATGGCCGATAATTCTAAGACCGCGCGTCCAATTTCCTGGTCACCGACGGATTTGTTGGTAGGGACGTCAATAGTAAAGGTCCTTGGTGACCGGCTTCCGGGAAGACAGTTTGCGAGTTGTACCAAACAAATCTAAAGAGATAGGTTGATAAGAAATGAAGGAGTTACTCAAAAAGATAGAAGAGCTGGGAGGAGTAGACGAGGGAACGTTGCATTTTGTTAACTTGGCTATCTTTCTGGTGCTGGCGGGGTTGTTGGGACTTTATGTTCGCTACCTTTACAATCGCTGTAGCCGCTCCTTGTCGGACACAGATTCGACAGGCAGTGTCTTTCCGCTCCTGACAATTGTCACGGCAGCGGTCATTGCTGTGGTTAAATCATCACTGGCCTTGTCGCTGGGCCTGGTCGGGGCGCTTTCGATTGTTCGCTTTCGTGCAGCCATTAAGGAACCGGAAGAACTGGTCTACTTGTTTCTTTGTATTGCCGTCGGACTATGTCTCGGCTCGGAACAAATGGGTTTAGCCTTCGTGCTGGTCGGTGTGGTAACTGTGTTTGCGGTGGGCATGCGAATGTTTAACAGGACAAGTTCGCGAGGTCGCTTGTTGCTGACACTGACGGCTGGCGCGGAACAGTTTCAGGATCTGGAAACGGTTTTGTTGCCAAAGCTAAAGGCAGCGGCTGCTGAGATTTCCATCCAGAGGTTTGACTTGCAACAAGAGCAGGGCCAGCTGAGAGTGGTGCTGGGGAAAGCAGGTCCCGAACAGGAAGTAACATTGCTCACAACCCTGCAACGAGAATTTCCCGGCCATGAAATCTCGCTGGTTAATCTGGAAGTCCTTTAAGTGGGTGCGTCATGAGTCAGTCGCTGGAGTCATCAGCATCGCAGCAGCCAGATTCTGGACACCCCTTTCATTTGACAGAGGCCACTTCGGTCGATCCGACGTTTGCCGGCCGGCGGGAAGTCAAATACCTGTTGGATCGTGCTAACCTGGACTTGGCCCGTGAATTGATGGAGAGTCGCTTTGAGAGGGTCGTCTTTAATCGCCCGGTTTCCATCGTCAGGAGTATCTACTTTGACACGCATCAACTGTCGACCTGTTACGCCAACTTGAAGGGTGTTGGTCGGCGACACAAAGTACGTTTGCGGTGGTACGACCAGCCGTTGCCTGACAAGGATGTCTATTTCGAGGTGAAATGGAGGAGAAACCAGCTGACTGGAAAGTTCCGCTCAGCACTAGTCCTGCAACGCCCGTTGAAGGAGATCAGTTACCAGCAATTGCAACAAGGGCTGGCAGCGGCGTTGCCAGAAAGCAGTCGCGTCTATGCGCAGCTTTACGATCAACCGGTGGTGGTCGTAGAGTACCGGAGAGAACATTTTTCCTGTCGAGATTTGGGCCTGCGAATGACGCTCGATTATGATCTCGTCTTTTATGACATGAATGGACAGATGAGGCCTGCTTTGGGATTCGGAGTTCCCTTGCCGAGTTTAGCCCTGATTGAAGCCAAGAGTGTTCCTCCGGCCCCGCGAAACCTGTCACGCCTGCTGCGCCCCTTGGCTCAGCGAGTCTCGCGCTGCTCCAAGTATGTCCATGGTTGCGCCCAAATAGGTCGGATCCCGGTAGCAGTGACCTGGTAACGATTGCCTGGGAACGTGGCAGAGACCGTACTAGCCTGACCAGCCAGTCCAGTCTGCTTCGAGATTGTTAAATCGCCCAATCCGCTCCAGATCTTGTAACAACTCTGTTGGTGTCTGGTAACGATCGTCCGGGCTTTTTGCCAGCATACGGGCTACCGCATCTTGAAATTTGTCGTTAATCGAAAGCTGGTATTGTTTAGGTGGTGTCGGGTCATTTTCACGAACCATGCGCACCAGTTCCGGTAGCGATGAACTGTCAAAGGGTGGCCGTCCTGCCATGAGGGCATACAAGGTAGCTCCCAAACCATAGATATCTGAACGCGTGTCAACTGGATCGCTGTCTCGTGTTCGTTCCGGTGCCATGTAGGGTACTTCACCGACCAGTTGTCCGGGCTGTGTGATTTGTTGCGAGAAAGTACCATCCAGTGCCTTGGCGAGCATCAAGTCACCTAGCAGGCAGGCACGATCGGAAGTGCGACGGAGAATGTTGGTTGGAGTAACGTTGCGATGAATGATCTTCTGTTCGTAGGCCGCATCCAGGGCGCGTCCGATCTGCACTCCAATGCGCCAGGTCTCCCGCCAATCCAGCATGCCTTCGATTCCCATTCGACTGATTAATTCAGTCAAACTCTCACCGTCAACATATTGCATGGCCGCCCAGCAGAAGGGACCCGTCTTGCCAGCATGATAAAGGGTGATGAGGTGATCGTGTTTGATGGGCAACATGGTCTTCATGGCACGTACGAAACGATCGCGCTGTTCATCGCTATGATTGGGATCCGGTGTGAGCACCTTGACTGCTGCAACACGGTCGTTCTCTAAGTCCTGGGCCTTGAAGATCATCCCGGTATTTCCCTTTGCGATGATCTTGTCTAAGCGATAATGAGCGAGGGTTTGACCAACCATGTCCATTAATTGCGGCGTCTTTTGAGGCAGCGCATCTGCCTGGGCAACCGGAGCAACGGTTGCTTGTTCGTCCGGCACGTCGGAATCAAGCTGGTAGCGAATCGTGGTGTCACCGACGGCGAAGGTGTCACCAGTTTTTAGCTCTTGCCGTGAAATCTGGGTGCCACCACAGAAGGTGCCACCCGCACTGTCATTGTCAAGCAGCGTGACGGTGCCTCCGTCGATGACGACGCGGCAATGGACGCGGGATACACGCGGGTCGTTGATTTGAGTATCGCTAGTTTGACTGCGGCCAATGACCAGCGTTTGACCTTCTGTGATCTCAAAATTGCGACCACGATCTGGCCCACCAACGATGACGAGAAACGGCACGGTTCAGGACTCCACTAAGCGAAGGAAACAGGTAATGGTTTTGTTGCGGATGGCCCACCAGGCAACGTGGCAGGAAATGCTCTTGCCGAAGCCTCCTGCCTGGTGGTGTACTGACAGCTGCGAAACAGCCGAATCGAAGCGACAGGCGACCATTCTTGACCTGTTTGTTGTAACACACGATCACTGCAAATACGAGTAGATCGACATTCCGGTGAAACGCTTTTCTGCCTCCCCAAAACCGTTCCCAGAAGTGTTTTTGGCCCCTTGAGGGCGTGGTGCATGGATCCACGCAAACGCATCAGCTGGTCTCCATCGATGCCCTGGATTCAAGTTTTGCTTCGGTTACAATCAGCAGCAGCTAGTGCAAGCCAAAGTCTTTCTTTGAAAGGTCAGGTCGGTCATGGGTCAAGGTCTTCGTGGTCAACAGTTAAGTCGACGCCTGTTAGGAATGCTTGTTGCCGTCAGCCTGCTTCCCGTCTCATGGTCCGTGGCCGATGGGCCGCGAGACAATATCCCGACCCAGGTGCGACGGGTCCCACCGGTGGGAGTTGAGGTAGACGAGGCGGATCGCAAGTTGCTCGTGACAGGGTTGAGCGAACTCAATGACTTGATCGTGACCATCCGCAAGAGTAAAGATGCCAAGGCTCGGGCTTTGTTGCCGGATGTTGAAATCTATCAGAGAGGCGTCGACAACGCGCTTAGATACCAGGAATTTTTTCGCGAAGGGGACGTCAAGAAAGGAAAGGATGTCTTGCAGGCGGGGCTGGCAAGAGCCCGCCTGCTAGTCCAGGGGGAAGCTCCCTGGACTCGGGCGAGTGGGCTGGTGGTTCGCGGCTATCGCTCCAGGATCGATCATACGGTTCAACCCTATGGTCTTGTGATTCCCCCTGGCTATCAGTTTACTGGCTCGCGACCCCATCGCCTGGACGTCTGGTTTCATGGCCGCGGTGAGACGTTAAGCGAAGTTAGTTTTATTGATCAACGATCCAAGAGTGTCGGCCAGTACGCACCTCGAGATACGATCGTCCTGCATCCCTACGGACGATATTCAAACGCCTTTAAATTCGCCGGGGAGACCGACGTGCTGGAAGCGCTGGAGGCAGTCAAGAAGCACTATCGTGTCGATAAAAACCGTGTTGCTATGTGCGGCTTTTCCATGGGAGGTGCCGCCTGCTGGCAGTTCGCCGTTCATTACGCAGATCGCTGGTTCGTCGCGAATCCCGGTGCCGGGTTCTCTGAAACCCCCGAGTTCTTGCGGTTTTTCCAGCAGGAAACGCTCACCCCGACCTGGTACGAAAAGAAACTTTGGCACTGGTATGACTGCACGGATTATGCCATCAACCTCTTTCACTGCCCGACGGTTGCTTACAGCGGTGAACTGGATATTCAGAAACAGGCGGCAGATATCATGGCAGCTGCCTTGCAAAAGGAAGGGCTTGAGCTGCTTCACGTGATCGGACCGCAGACAAAACACCGCCTTCATCCCGATTCCAAGCAGGAAATTGAACGTCGCTTGGACAGCCTGGCGGAACAGGGACGCCGCGTGAATCCACGATCAGTCCATTTCGCCACCTACACCTTGAAATACAACCGGATGCATTGGGTCGTTATTGATGCACTCAAAGAGCACTGGGAGTGGGCCCAGGTCGATGCGCAAACCGGTGACAGCAGCGTAAGAGTATCTACCAAGAACATCAAAGCGATCTCGTTCTCTTTTCGTCCAGGCTACGCTCGCTTTGCCCTCAGAGAGCCGGTGAAAATTAGAATTGACGGACAGGCTATCACCGGCCCCAGGCCCGGGCTTGATCGATCCTGGCAGTGTTCACTAGTCCACACGGACGGACAATGGACGATGGGCCAACAGGACCAAACGGCATTGCGCAAGCGACACGGTTTGCAAGGACCCATTGATGATGCACTGATGGATGCATTTATTTTTGTCCGCCCGTCAGGAAAGACTCCCCACGCCAAGGTCCAAGACTGGACGAACCAGGAGTTGACACGTGCCATCGAGCATTGGCGTCGGCACTTCCGCGGAGATGCTCGAGTTAAAATGGACAGCGAAGTTAGCGACGAGGATATCGCCCAGGCAAATCTTATTCTGTGGGGTGACGCTCACAGCAATCAGCTGATCAAGAAAATTGCGGACCAACTCCCCATCCACTGGCACCAGGGCCAACTGAAGGTAGGTGAAAACAGTTATGACGCGGCACATCATGCGCCCATTATGATTTACCCCAATCCCTTGAATCCAAAGCGTTACGTGGTTCTCAATAGCAGCTTTACCTTCCGCGAATTTGCTTACCTCAACAATGCTCGCCAGGTTCCCATGTTGCCGGATTGGGCGATTGTTGATTTGCGTTCACCAGCGACGAGCCAATTTCCAGGAAAAGTCGTCGCGGCAGATTTCTTTGGTGAAAAATGGGAGTTGTTGCCCGCTCGTGAAAAATAGATATTTCGCAGGCAGTTGTTGTTGTCGTCGACCGCACATGTCAAAATAACCGGAACCGGTTTCCTGCACAGGGGTTGAACCGTTAGGTGTTGTTATGCATGAATCTCTAGTTATCCGCATGCCCTGGGCCAGCAGATTGCTGCTGATTGCCTGCCTGTTGCCGAGTTCTTCTGCCTGCCAGGCCCAAGCAGATCTGTTGCCGCAACCGGCCCGCAGGTCAGTCCAGCCGCCACGGCGACCAACGAAATCCACCGACCCGTTTCAGTCACTACTGGATTTTGTCCGGCAGGAACAGGAGATTGAATTTGCCAAGCCGTTGCCGGAGTTTCCAGCAACCGTTAAAGGCGCACAATTGATCGAACAACAGGTTCGCGCCGCCTATCCCTCAAAAAAGGAACTCGCCGTTTACTCCCTTGACTGGGAACCGACGTTAGCCGCTGCCAGGAAACGAGCCCAGGTAGAACAGCGGCCTATTTTCTTCATCGTAGTGACCAACTATAGCGGACCTACGAATTTCTTTAGCGGACATTGCTGAGCAAGCGCTGACCATATGAGGGGGAGTTCCCTCTCGCACCCGGCGGTCCTGGAGACGTTGCGCCCATTTATCGTGGTTTCCTGGAATGGTACCTCGACGCGGGAGATGCCCGAGGATATTTGGGAGATCTACCGGGCAGGTAACTTGGGAGACCGAGGAGGAGCCATCCGCCTCTTTGTGCTCAACCCGCAAGGTGAACTGGTGCGAGCTTTTTTTCCCTTTGCTGGACCAAGTCCTGCTACCCTCGGATTTGACCGGCAAAGAATGGGTTTGTTCCTGAAACAGGAAATTGAAAAAGCAACCGCCCAGCTGGATCTCTCCGGAGTAAAAACGGCTGAACCGAAGTTGCGACTTCCTGAGGTTGGTCCGAATTCCAAGGTGACGCAGATGCCAGCGGGAGTTCGTATCTTACTTTCATTGGAGCATCCGTTTGCCAGTTCATTTCGAGTACCCGTGGTCGAAACCGTGGCCAATAGTGCTGCCGAAGAAGAACTTTTGCACTATCCACAGCAACCCAAAACAATTGCCGCGAACTCGTTGAAGCGCTGGCTCGAGCAAATCTATCCGCCAGCCATGATGGAGCGATCAGGTCGCATTGTCGAGATTTCCGGAGATTTGAATTTTCGACCGGCCGGTTCCGAAAAGAACGAGCAGCTTGCTATTCTGCAAGGAACAGTTCACTTTACCTTCGATGATGCCCGCCAGACGCGTTACCAGGGATCCCTGGCAATGACATTTCGTTATACCGACGAGGGGCAGCAAATGGAGTCGTTTCGCGGACTCTATCGCGGGATTTTTCCCAAGTGGGACAAGCAAGGAAAAGGACTGGTCAAGATTCTCATGCAGGGCGTCTTGGAATCTCGGCCCGATTGAGTTGTCGGATGTTACCAAATAGTCAGCGAGTCAGTGAAAAGCCCCTGTAACTTCTCTTCAGTCGCTTCCACGGGGGACAGCTTAGTGACCCGATGCTGTGGTAGCGTTCCCTCGATGAGCGCCGGTATATGTTCTTGCCCGTAGCCGACGGCGCTGAGACCGTTGGGCATATTGAGCTCTTGCATGATTTCGATGACGCGTTTGGCGAGTACCTCGCCAGCATCCCTGGCGTCAACATCGCTGGTATTTGCACCGAGTGCCGCGGCTGCTCGTAAATGTCGCGCTGGGTCAGAAGGTGCAGTAAAACGTGCCACTGCCGGCGTATGCAGGATCACCGAGATGCCGTGAGGAATCAGCGGGTGGTCCACATCGTAGCCAGCCGGCTGGTAGTCTTGCACCATCCCGGCAACCGGATAGGACATGCCATGCGGCAGGTGGACACCCGCATTTCCGAAACCGATCCCGGCGATGGCAGAGGCCATTAGCATTTGGCCACGGGCTTCTTCGTCGGTGGTGTCTTCAAAAGCGCGAATCAAATATTCGCTGACGATTTCCAGGGCACGCAGCGCCCAGATGTCGCTGATGGGATTGGATCCCTGGTAAGCTGGTCGCTCAAGAGGACGCGCAGGCTTCGGTCGTGAAGTAAAGGGAATGGCTGTGTACGATTCGAGGGCGTGACTCAAAACGTCCAGGCCGGTAGATGCGGCTACTGCCGCGGGCAAGGAAGCGGTATTATCCGAGTCGACAATGCCCAGGGTCGGCTTTAAATAGCGGTGCGCGATTCCCGTCTTGGCCTTCTTTTCCAGGTAATCAAAAATTGCCACTCCCGTTGTTTCACTACCTGTCCCGGCTGTTGTCGGGACAGCAATTAACGGTTTTAAAGGGGCTGGCACCGGTAGCCCCTGGCCAATCGGTGCATTGACATAATCAAAGAAATCACCGACCGGATGAGTGGAGTAGAGATTGGCCGCCTTGGCCGTGTCAATCGTACTGCCTCCACCAACGGCAACAAACGAATCGTAGTTGCCCTCAATCGCTACTTCGGTAACGCGACGGAAACTGAGGTCCGTCGGTTCAACCGATACTTCGTCAAAGATATCAAAATCAATGTTGGCAGCTTTTAATGAGTCTAAGGTGACGGCGCCGGCAGAAAGCGAGGTTAGTGCAGGGTCGATGACCACCAGCGTCCGCTTGACCCGCAAATCTTGCAAATCCATTCCGATCTCACGGGTAATGCCCGTCCCAAAGCGAATGTTGGAAGCAGACATCTGGAACGCGGTATCGTGGGTCATGATGCTCTAGGGCTCTCTCGAAGAAACGATATGATTCGTTCAGTAGCAGGGATTATAGATGTTCTTCCAGCCAGCTGAGAATGCGTCGGGACATGTCCAAGACATGCAGCCGCTCACCAACCGAGTGCGATTCACGCGGGTAGACGATCAATTCCACTGGTACGTCGTGGTCCTTGAGGGCACGAAAAAAAGTATAGGATTGTTCTACCGGAACGTCTTGATCTTTCTCACCGTGCAGGATCAGGGTCGGCGTCTGGATGTCGGCAGCATAAGTAATGGGAGAAAACTGTTCAAATTTCCCTCCCCGCTCGTAGGGATCCGTCTGATAGTAGATAGCGTCCCAGGCCGGAAGACAACTCTTGCCATGAAAACTGGCCCAATGTGAAATGCCAGCACCCATTACCGCAGCCCGGAATCGAGTGGTTTGAGAGACGGCCCAGGCAGCTGTAAATCCTCCGTAGGACCAGCCAGCAATCGCTAAGTGGTCCGCGTCGGCGATCCCTTCCTCGATCAAGCTGTCGATTCCCAGCAACATGTCCTGGAAATCCTGGCCACCCATGTCTCCCAGGTTGCTTTCGGAGAATTCCAATCCCCAACCAACCGAGCCCCGGTAATTCGGTAAGAAAACCGCGTAACCGGCGTTGGCCAATAACTGGCACCAGCCAGAACTGGCGTAATAACGGGAACCACTGACACCCGTGGGTCCGCCGTGCACCCACATCACTAATGGGTAACGTTGTTGCGGGTCATAATCGACTGGCTTGATTAAGAGCCCCTGCATGGGCCAGTCGTCCACGCCCTGCCAGTGATAGAAGCTGGTTTCACCAATCAGGATCTTGTCGGCTAACGGATGAAGCTGGGTCAATTGTTGCCAGCTAAGTTCATCTTGCGAAAGCCGGCCGATCCAAAGATCGCGAGGTCGATTCGCGTCTTCTTTGACGACGGCAATCTTATCGCCACCAGCAACAGAAAATCGTGGCCAGTGCGCTTCGGCAACCGATGCCTCCTCCCACCAGATAGTGACCGGGGCCTGGTCCTGCAGGCTGATTCGCTGGATGCCAATACCGCCACGTTCGTGGCCGATCGCCAGTAATTGCTGACTGTCCGCAGTCCACTGAAACCAGCTGAAACTGGCTGCCACCTCCTCGGTTAAATCGCGTGCTTCGCCACCCTCCGCAGCAATCGTCCAGAGATTTCCCGCTGCACAACCACGGTCACTCCAACTGGATGACAGGAAGGCTAACTGGCTACCATCCGGGGACCAGCCTGGTAGCGAAACTTGACGGATATTGCTCCACAGCTCCCGGGCATCCTTCTGGAGGGTGAAAGCGACCAGGCGATTTGTATACCAGGCCCACTCGTAAGGGACATCGGAAACCACTGCTGCCATTTGCTGCTCATCCGGATGCCAGGCAAATTCCCAAATCTGCAGTTGCTCAGGCGAAACACACTGCACAGCCTGGTCATCGATCCCAACGGTCCAGACTCGTACGTAGCGAGGGTCTTGTTCAAAGGTAATCGCGTCGTCTTTTTCGCGACGCTGTTTTTGCTTCTCCTCGGAGAGGGAGTCTTTGAGAAGAAAGCCCAGTTGCTTTCCAGAGGGTGACCATTGGAGGGCGTTCAGGCCCCGTGGCGTGGGGATCGTTCCCCGGATGCTGGTAATGGCCCTGGCTTCGCCACCGGCAAGATCAATCAGGAATACCTGCTTTTGCTTTTCTGCCAGGCGGTTAGAAAGAAAGGCCAGCAGGGTCCCATCGGGAGACCATCGCGGCAGGGCGTCAGTGCGTGGGCCACGTGTTAACTGGCGTAATTCCCCGCTTTCCGTGTCGCAAAGCCAAATGCTCGAATGCGTTGAATCGCCTGATGCTTTGTATGATTTGCTCCGGACAAAAGCAATCGTTGTTCCGTCAGGAGACAGTTGTGCATCGTGTACGTTCTCAAATTTCAGCACATCTTCCGGAGTGAGTGGCTGGCGTGTCGTCATCGATGGGAACTCCCGGATTTTGACGCTTCATTTCTTGTGCGTGGGCAAAAAGGGAGGCAAAAATGCCTGCGGGCAGTGTAGGTGAGTGGACTGTCCAGCGAAACCAGTTGAATAGCGTTTTTCCACTAGAAGCTGCCTGCCACCGGAGCCGACAGATTGGCACCGCGGTGCGGGAAAGTAAAACAACCAAAGCCGCTTGATTGCCAGTCGCATTGCGTAACAGATCTGCGTAAACTGGCCAGCAAGGAGTTTGCGACGTGATTTACCACCCCTTAGGACGCAGCGGCCTGGAAATCTCTGCCATTAGCCTGGGCACCGGTGGGCCAAGTCGCATTGGCCAGCGAACGCATGCGGATGAAGCAGAGTCGCACCGGGTGATTCAACGGGCCCTCGACCTGGGTATCAATGTTCTTGATACGGCTGCAGCTTACGGCGACAGCGAGGCAATCCTCGGCCGAGCGCTTAAGAGTGTGGCTCGCGAGCGCTATTACCTGGCCACTAAATTTACTCCCGATCCCAATGAATGCGGTGAAATAATCGATTCGGCAGCGCTGGTCGCCAGTTGTGAGCGCAGCCTGCAGCGGTTGCAGACCGACGTGATCGATCTGTTCCAGTTTCACGGACTTGTTCCTGGCAATTACCACGAGGCGGTTGAGCGCCTCTACCCAACCGTGCAGCAACTGCAAGAGCAAGGGAAGATCCGCTTTATCGGCGTGACGGAATATTTTTACGTTGACCCCGGTCACGAAATGCTGAAGTTTGCCTTGCATGACGATATTTGGGACGCCTTGATGGTGAAGTATGGCATCTTGAATATGACGGCCGAACAGGACGTGCTGCCCCAAGCCAGGCAACAGAACGTGGGAGTCATCAACATGTCACCCGTTCGCGTTAAGCTGACGCGACCGGATCAACTCGAGGAAATCATCGCCCGCTGGAAAGATCAAGGTTTGCTTGATGCAGATGCCTTGCCAAGAGAAAAGCCTCTCGATTTCCTGGTCCACGATGATGTTAAATCGGTGGTCGATGCTGGCTATCGCTTTGCCGCCGGCCATCACGCAATCTCAACCGTCTTGATCGGGACGGGAAACGTAGAGCACCTGGAAGCGAATGTGGAGAGCATCCTGGGACCCGGTTTGCCGTCAGAAGATGTGGCACGCTTGCGGCAGTTGTTTGGAAAGATTGCTCAATCCGAACGTGATTAAGGGGCTCCGCCGGACAATAGCGTGCGGACCTTTTGACAGGCATAGAGAATGTCGTCGTCATTCATCTCCACGGCATCAAGACAAATGTAGCCCTCTTCGGCATGGTGCGCGCGGGCTACCACCGTGGGGTCACCTTCTGCCAGCCCGGTTGTAAGCGACTGTGCTGAGTGTCTCGTGACCGCTTTGTCAGGAGTCAGGCGAGCCCGCGAAAACGGGCAACCATTCGGGTCCGGGTCAACGCTCAGCGAGAGACCAGGGATGTCCTGCAGTTGTTCGAGAATGAGACTCACCCGCCGGTCCTGTTCCGCGGTCCACTCCTCGGTGTCTTGCTCCATGCGGTACTCCAGTGCCGCCATGACACCGAAAATGGCCTCCTTGCCCGCTTTCATGCCCCGGCCAATGCCGCGGTTCTGCAAGTAGACTGCATCCACCAGGTCACGGCGGCCAGCCACCACTCCGGCTGTTGTCGAACAGAGGAACTTGTGGGCACTGGCGATCACGAGGTCACTGCCATAACCGATCAATTCCTGGAATCGTAGATCCTGGGCAGCCCCATCTACGATGACCGGGGCACCCGCTTCGTGAGCCAGCGGAACTAGTTCGCCCAACGGTATCCAGCCATGCTGGACCGTATGGTGGGATTCCACGGCAACCACGGCTGCCACCTGGTCTCGTGCCAGTTCCAGTTTCATCTCGTCAACCGTGCAGCGGTTGATTTGCCCCACCTCGATAACTTCGGCACCTGCCAGTCGAATGGCCTGCGTAATCGGCGCTCCAAAATTAACACAGTGCCCCTTTTGGATGAGTACCCGGTTCGGCATGCCGGTCGTATCGGGTAATTGCAACACCTGACCAAGTTGGTTGCCAGTCATGCAGGCCGCCACGCTGGTCGTGATGCCAGCGGCCGTGCATGCTGTTACGCACCCGGATTCGGATCCTGTGGCGGTGGCGATGATTCGTCCGGCAGCAGCCTGGAGTTCATCCAGTTCGTAGAAATGGCCCAGCGAGGAGGCCACGGTTTCGATAATCTCCGGCAGTACGGCAGCGCCACAGAGTGATGTCATTTTGCCGCAGGCATTGATGACGCGACGGAGACCATATTGTTCATTCAAATCCACGGGCTGACATTCCTTTTACCTGGTACTGGTTGCGTTGTGTCAGATTTTCGCATTGAATAAGTGGGGTTGCAAGGTTGCACATTGATTTGATGGCTCCATGAACCGCAAGGTCAAGGCTGAAATGAAATGGGATATCCTGATTCGTGGTGGGGAAGTGGTCGACCCCTCCCAGCAATTGCAGGCGATCAAGGATGTTGCTGTCCAGGGAGGTAAGATCGCTGAAATTGGCGACGACTTGCCGGCAGACCAGGACAGGCCCGCTCGGCGAAAGAAACGGCTCAAGCAGTTCCGATAGGGCCCTTGGCTCAATGTCTTCGGCGTGTACGCTGATGAGGAAGCCAAGATTCACCGTCAGAAGTTCGCGATGCGTTGCAGCCGAGGCACTCGGGCGATGGTCAAGTTGAGAGAAGCACCGCCGATCTGCTGTTATATCATCCCTCTAACACGATTATACAATTA
>JAYGDG010000414.1:0-2785 GCA_046583015.1 Pirellulaceae bacterium
CCAGTTGTTGTACGTGAGGCCCTTGGCTAGCCGGCAGGACGCCCAGGCCGAGGCCGTCGACCACGCCCCAGATATGGGCTGAGGTGGGTGTCATCTTGCGACAGACGTAGGGAGCCGTGTCGGTCTCCGCCAGGATGACGCCTTCGTCAGCACCCTGCTGACGAAGGATGCGGGCAAACTCCAGGCTGCCGAGTGTCCCTGGCATCAGGACCATCACTTGGCCACTTTTTAAATAAGGCGCGCAGGCCTCGGCAAACGCAGCATGTCCGTAGGCCGGGATGATCAGCAAGTTGAGCTCGTTGTTAGCCAGCCCGACTGAAAAATCGGTGGTGACGCATTCTAGTGTCGCCACGTTCTGTCCGGCCACGCCGTCGAGTTGAATCTGCCGCGTTGCCAGGATCGGTTCCACCATGTGCGCAAAGGAAGGAATTTCACAGAGCGTGACTGCGGCCCCGTCCAACTGTAACTTGGCGGCCACGGAGAACGCCGTGTTGCCTCCACCGAGGATCGTGATTCCCTGCTCGGCCATCAGTTCCCCTCGCTTGCCGGTGAAACGCGCGTGAACTTTTGCAGGCTGGGACAATCGGCTGGGACCATGCCATGCTTGCCACCGGCCGAGTAGACCACCTCGCTGACGTAAAGGTCACCAAAAGGATCGAGCCAGAGGTCGTGAGCCGCAAAGAAGTCACCGGGGGAACCTGGATTTTCGCCTCCGCCCCAGCGAGCCAGCAGCTCACCACTGGCAGAGAAAACGCTCAGGCGGGAACCGACCGGCGCCTCCGGTGGCTCCATGAAGGGAAAAAGTCCAGCAATGGTTCCCAGTTCCGTAACCCACAGGTTGCCATCGTCATCGACCACCAGTTGCGTAGGTCGCACAACATTTGTCCAGGTGTCGATCAGTTCGCCGTCCGGGGTGAAGAACTGGAGCCGGCTATTTTCACGATCGGCCACGATTACCTGGCCTTGCTGGTCGACCGTGATCCCATGGGGAACGTTGAACTGGCTGGGACCATCTCCCGGGTTTCCCCAGGATTGGATCAGCTCGCCGGTGGCGGTGAAGCGATGAATACTGGCGTTGCCGTAACCATCGGCCACGTACAGTTCTCCACTGGGAGCCACGGCCAGGTTGGTCGGAATGTTGTACGGTCCACAGCCAGAGCGGATAGTTCGAAAGTCCATCCCCTCGACTCCCGTATCTGATGGTGTACCGCAAGGGCCCACATCCATCAGGGGCGTCCCGTCGGGGGAATATTTTCGCACGCTGTGACCCATGTCATCGGTCAGCAACAGGTTATCCTCATTATCGACAACGATCCCGTGGGGGCGATTGAACATTCCCTGGCCCCAGCCCCCGATGAAACTTCCATCCCGATCGAGGATCACGATCGGCGAGGGCCCACGATTAAAGACATAGACGCGCCCCGCCGAATCAGCGGCCACGCCCACCGCCTCCTGCCAGGCGGCCTCGGCCGGCACCTGGGCCCAGGCATTGTCTGCCACAAACTGAAACTCGTCGTTACCTACGATGGTCGGCTCACTCAATACTCTTTCCTTGTTGCTTGTCCTCTTTGATTACCGGGGTTGCGGCATCAATAAAAAAGCTGCAGATGGTGGAAACCGTGAACAGGCCGGCACAGGTATAGAACATGTGATTCCAGCTGTAATTATCAGAGATCGCGATGAGCAGGATGGGTGAAACCGCCGCACCAAGATTGCCCCACATGTTCCCAAAGCCGAGGACCGATCCGACATGCTTTCCACCCACATCCTGGGTGAACGCCCAGGATGCCGGATTACCAAAGTCCACGCAGAATGCGACCGTTGCCATCATCGCGGTAACGGCCCAGGGGGAATCCAGCAGGGGGCACATGGCAAACGCCCCAACAGCGATGGACTTGGCGACGATCCAGGGCAGCCTGCGAGCCCAGCGAACGCCAACCAGCGATACCAGCTTGTCCGTCACCACTCCTCCCAGGAGCATTCCCGGGAAGCCAACAAGAAATGGAACCATGACCATCGTGCCCCGTTCCAGGATCGGAACCTGGTGCTGTTCCAGCAGGTAGGTGGGAAACCAGGTGCCGATAAAGAGCCAGCCGATATTAATCCCGATCTGGGACAGGCTTGAAAACCAGAGGCTGGGACTCCTGACAATATCGCCCAGCGGGATGCTTCCTATTTTTTTGCTGGTATCCGTTTCCATCCCCCCGCTGATCAATTCCACTTCCGCTTGATTGCAGCGTGGATGAAGCTGCGGTCGATCTCGAACGACAAGCCAGAAGAATCCAGCCACCAGCAGTCCCAGGCCTCCATAGAGCCAGAGTGCCGGTCGCCAGCTTTTCATATAGGTCCTTTGAATTTCAATCGGGAACAGCGATTCCAGCAGAAAGCGGTTGAACTTCTGGGAATCCCCATCACCGAGTTGCTCGTTGTTCTCCAGTCGCTTGATACACTTCGTGGCAAACCGATCCATGTTCTTGACGCGCAGGAATGCGTCAGCCGAGTAAAAGCCAGGATCCTGAATCAGCTGATTGAAACCGGTCGCAATCAACTGCCGGGATGGTGCCAGTTCCGCCGGACCACTATTTTCTGCAGAGACTGACGAGACAAGTTCCTGCAACGCAGCGGTGGACCGGTTGTAGACATGGAGATATGCTTCCTGCCCCTTGTCATTTCTCTCAGAGAGTTTTTCCAGTATCGAATCACTATCCAGGACAGTTGACGGCTGTAGCAAGAGAGACCTGTCGGCCGAGACGAATGCCACGATCAGTATGGCTGTCAGAACAGG
>JAYGDG010000430.1:0-1746 GCA_046583015.1 Pirellulaceae bacterium
AGAATAACGATCAGCCAACTGGCTGACTCAGAAGGAGGTCTTCGTAGCGCGGCGATCAAGGATCTCTCGACCAGCAAAGACACCCGCATCCTTCCCGTTCTGCAGCATTACAAGGAGAGTTCTCTTTTCCTTTGGAAAGACCAGCTGATCCTCTGCCCCAAGATGACCGAGGACGAGGATGGCAACCGCATCGCACCTTTGCAGGATGTGCTGACCGGCCAGCCACTGACCGACGAAACCGGTCAGCCCCGCATAGTTCCTAAATCTGAACTCAAGGAAGTGATCGTTCGTCGGCCCGATCGGCGAAACTTGGAATCAGCCATCCGAGTTCACTCGTTGTTTGCCGCAGACCTGGATCAGAGGCTTTCAGCGGTCCAGCAGTTGGGTTTGAGTAACAATCTCGATTTCCTTAAATCGCTTCAAGAAGTTCTGGAGGCTGACAACCCGCCCCGCATCCATTATGCGGCCGAGGAGGGAATCTGGCTGCTGAGGCTCAGTAACCGTGCTGGCGACCGGGAATCCCTGGTAAAAGCAGCTCGCATGCTGGCCAACCTTCACAGCGCCCGCGGCGAAAACAAGTTAACAGCCGAGTTAAAGCGGATGGACCAGTTGCAAGCCGACCAGCAAAAGGTCGACCTGGAGTTACGAACCATTTACCAGGAGCAAGTCAGCAAGATCGAAACTTACCAGTACCGGGTAGGACTGGCCAAGAATTTTTTTAATGGCATTTCTACTGGCTCGGTGCTGGTGCTAATTGCCTTAGGGCTGGCCATCATCTTTGGCCAAATGGGTGTCATTAATATGGCCCATGGTGAACTGGTGATGCTGGGCGCCTACGCCACGTATGTCACTCAATTGGCCGTCGGCCACACCCCTGACAATCCCATCAACTGGTTTTTCATCGTGGCGTTGCCAGTCTCGTTTATCGTGGCTGCCCTGGCCGGGCTCCTAATTGAATACCTGGTCGTCCGTCATCTCTACAAACGTCCACTAGAGTCCCTGCTGGCAACCTGGGGCGTGGGGCTGATTTTAATCCAGTTTGTGCGGGCTGGCTTTCCCTGGTCGAAAGCGAACTGGGCCGCCAATCTTCCCAACTTCCTTCGCTGGGACGGATTTGGTGACAACATCGGAGTCAACAGCCCGACCTGGTTAGTCGGTGCAGTCAGTCCGATAACCGATCTGACGCTCCCCTATAACCGCCTGTTCATCATTGCCCTGACCATTGTCTCCGTGGTAGCCATTGCGGCCATGATGCGTTATTCCTCGCTAGGCCTGCGAATCCGTGCCACGGTACAAAACCGTGAGACGGCTTCCAGCCTGGGAGTCAACACGCGTCGAACCGACAGTTATACCTTTGCCATCGGCTCGGGCCTGGCAGGGATCGCCGGTTATGCCCTCACCCTGATTGCCGGGGTCACCCCTGACATGGGACAAAATTACATCGTCGACTCCTTCCTGGTCGTCGTGACCGGTGGCGTGGGAAAACTGGCTGGTTCGGTCTCCGCCGGCATGGGAATCGGTATCTTGAACAAGTTCTTTGAGCCGATCAGCTTTGGTGGTGCCCTCTTTTCCGTCGGTCTGTTTATCCTCGTCACCAGCTGGATCATGATTGCCGTACGTGCGCATCGTTTAAAACAGAACCAGCTGTTGACGGCCCTGGTTCTACCGCCGCTGTTTGTCTACCGCAACTACCAGCAGCGAGGCCTCATCAGGTTGCTGATCCTGATGCTTGTTGGACTGGCAATC